>JBOGXG010000155.1:0-9910 GCA_050694195.1 Actinomycetota bacterium
TACCTCAGGAGGATGGCGCGCAGTCGTCCGCGGAGCCTCCGCTCGACCCCGTGGACGTGGCATCGCTCGACTCGTTCCCGGCCAGCGACGCACCAAGCTGGTGGCCGGGAGCGCCACAGACCAGCTGAGCACACGCGATGTGCTCAGGAGACTGAAAGGAGGAGGACATGTACGGCACCAGATCAGCACTGTTAGAGAGGTACGAATCCCGCCCGCGGCCGCAGTCAAGGCCGGGTCGTCTCAAGGTGGTCCCGGGCCCGTCGGCGTCGGAACCCGCGCGAGCCCCGCGGGTCGGTGAGGTGATCAAGCGGATCGCGTTTCCGATCGTGGCCGCGCTGGCCGTCTTGGCGGCGGTGGCGTCGTTGTCGACGTCCTGGGCCGCTCTGGTCCTTTTCGTCGCAGCCCTCGTCGTGCTGGACGTCGCCGCGCTGACCGTCGGCCTCGACTCACGCGACGGCCTCGACTGGAGGCGCGGGTCGCCGGCCGCCCTGCGCCGGCGCTCGCTGTAACCAACGATCGATCTCTGCAACGAGGAGGCGGGATGAACCTGAAGGCAACCTGCGATAGCTGCGGTAGAGATCTACTTCTCGAACAGCTGCTGTCGTCCGACAACCGTGGACGATGTCCGTGGTGCGGACAGGCCATGGCAAGCCACTACCTGCAATTGCTGGCTCGTGCGATCCCGCGCACAGAGGCGGCAGGAAACGAGCTCGTACGGGCTCTGGAGGTCTTGAGCGGGGCGTGGACCGGATTCACGCTGATCGAGGAGTCCGTATTGGACCCGGTGCTACGTGCTCTCGGCGTCGCCGCGAGTTCTGCATCTCGGCGCCCCTCACACGATGAGCGGGCTGTGGAGCTAAACGCGGCCTAGCAGGAGAGGGATCGGATATGAAGGATGTGTTGCAAAGCGGTATCGACGGGCTCGATCGGCTGGTCGACGACCTGCGCCGCGGCGATAACGTTGTGTGGCTAGCGCCGCGCGCCCTATGGCCTGCTCTCCTTCTGCCCTTCGCACGCGGCAGTACCGCGCGCGGCTTGTGCTACGTCCGTGTCGAACCCGCCGCGTCCGGCGTGGTCGACCATCTCGAGGGTGCCGAGGGCCGCGTCGTACTGGTCGACCTCAACGCCGGGAAAACCAACAAAGCCCCTCGAGGGATCGAGCTACGGAGCCCGGAGGATCCGCGCGACATCGAGTCCGTCCAGCTCCTGATGAAGGAACTCGAGGATGAGCTCGGACGGGGCGCGGGTTACATCTTCGATTCGCTATCCGCGATGCAACGGTTATGGGGCCCCGACGCCGCCCTCGGCTTCTTCCTCCGCCATTGCCCGCGTCTGTATGAGCTCGACACCGTCGCCTACTGGATGCTCGATCCCGCAGAGCACGATGCCAGCTTCATCAACCGTGTCAAACAAGTGACCCAGGTAGTGCTTGAGGTCGGGAACGTTGATGATCCGATGCTGCGCGTGGCTAAGGCCGACGCGCGGCCCGCGGGCGTCGTCGGGCGCCTCGCTCGCCTCGAGGTGGAAGGGACGAACATCGCGGTCGAGCCCCTGACGGCGGGGTCGGATCGTTCGTCGATCGGGGAGCGGCTCAAGAGGCGCCGCGTCGAGTTAGGCATATCGCAGTCCGACCTCGCTCGCCGCCTCGGTATCACACCCAGTGCTCTGTCCCAGGCCGAGCACGGACGACGAGGACTGTCGCAAGCTACGATGGGAGCAGCGTGGGAGGCGCTCGGGGTGGGCGATGGCGACGCCACCGACGAGGACACGCCGCCCAGTTTTGCGGTCGCGCGCAGAGGAGCGCGCCGTCCCGAACGCTTCGCGCCCGGCGTAGAGAGCGAAAGTGTTTTCAGACAACCGGGCGGGTTCGAGGCGCACCTGATCGCTTTCGCACCCGGTGCGAGTGGTCGCCGACCGTTATTCCCCACCAAGCGGCCTGAGTTCGTCGCCGTCAACGAAGGCGTTCTTCAGCTCCGCGTTGGAGAGGCCAAAGAGGTTCTCCACGCGGGCGATGCCGCGTGGATCGCCGACCAACCGGTAGCGGGGTGGTCGAACCCGAGTCCTACCGTGACGCGCGTCATGTGGATCGTCTTGCCCTGATCAAGACGCCACCTACTTAGGTGCTCCGAGCTCGTCGGGACCGGTGACTCCCCTACCTCTGCTCGATGTTGTGGTTCATGCGAAAGGCATTGTCGGGGTCGTACCGCTTCTTGATATCGAGCAACCGGTTCCAGGTCTGCTCGGGGTACGCCTCGAGGATCCGGGCTTGCCCATCTTCTCCGAGGAAGCCTGAGTAGGCACCCGGAGCCCCGGCCAGCTCGGTCGAGAGCTCTCCGACCCAAGCTTCGTGCTCGTCGCGTTGATCCGGTGCTTCGTACAGGGCGGCGACGTTCACCAACAGCGGGCGGGCGCGATGGGCGAACGCGGTGGCGTCGGTTGGAACTCGCGCCATCGCTCCGCCCAAAGCGCGCAGATGAGCGACCGCCATGAAGGCGTTCGAGCCCTCGAGCGCGTCGATGATGCTCCGCGCCTCAGGATGACCGACGCCTCCCCCGAACATCGTCCTGCTTGCGGCTACTGGATGAAAGTCCTCCTGGTCGGGCGGAAAGACCTCCGCGTATGGCATCCGGCGCACCATGTCGCCGATCGGCGGTGCGATCTTCCTCCAGCGATCGACGAGCCGGTCACCCTCATCCAGATCGCCGGCGTAGGCGAGCAGGACCATCACAACCGGACGCCCGTGATGCTCATCCGGGATGAACGGCATCGGCGGCGCCTTCATCACGTTCACCATCGCGGACAGCTCGTCGGGGGCGGTCAAGGTCTCTTCGACCAGTGCGACGATCACTTCCGGCGTGGCGGGAAGGAACAGCATCCCACCGACGACATGAGGTACTTCGTGAAGCCGGAGCTTGTAACGGGTTGCGACACCGAAATTGCCGCCTCCACCCCTGATGGCCCAGAAAAGGTCGGGATGTGAATCCTCGTCCACCTGAACTACGTCGCCGTTAGCGGTGACGACCTCGGCCGCGAGCAGATCGTCGATGGTCATGCCGTACTTGCGGACGAGATAGCCGATGCCCCCGGCCAGGGTGATCCCTCCGATACCCACCGAAGAGGTGTCGCCGAAGCCGGTGGCAAGGCCGTGGGCCCCGGTGGCGACCGTGTACTCACCCGCGGTCAGACCCGTCTGCGCCCATGCGGTTCGTTGGTCAGCATCGATCTCGATCTCTTTCAAGGCGCGCAGGTCGAGAACGATTCCGCCGTCCACGATGCTGTGCCGGGCAACGCTGTGCCCTCCGCTGCGGATGGCCAATTCAACACCGGAGTCGCGCGCGGTCGAGATGACCTGCGCCACGTCGTTCGTATCGGCAACGCGCGCGATCGCCGCCGGCCTGAGCTCCCTGCCCCCGTAGAAAACGGCCTTCACGTCGTCGTAGTCGCGGTCGTCCGGTTCTACGACGCGACCCCTCAGCCCCGATCGCAGGGCCTCCACCACGCTGCTCGCGGATGTCTTCATGCTCTCTCCCTTATGTCGTGTCCTTATTCGATCTCGACCGCCCTGGGGCCGAGAACTCATCGCGGGTCGCGTAAGCGCCTTCACCGACCTCGTTGCGCGGTGACCACACGGCGGACCTCGGGGGCGACCTCCTCGGCGAAGAGCCTGAGCTGAGTGGTCGGCTCCGATGCGGGCCAGAAGATGAAGGCATCCATGCCGACCTCTACGGCGAGGCGGGCCAGCTCGTCGGCCCAATAAGCAGCCGGGCCCTCGAGGAAGCCTCCCCGGTCACCGTCGGTGATCGTCCCGGAGATGTTGTAGATACGACGGATATCGCTCGGCTTGCGACCGGCGGCCTCCGCCGCGTCGTCTATCCGTGCGTTCATCTCAGGTATCCGGGCGGGCCTCATCCACCCCGAGGACGGGACCCAACCGTCCGCCAGCCTCCCGATGAGAGACAGCATGCGGGGGCCTCCGGCACCGATCCAGATCCCGATGTCATGTGAGGGAACGGGTCCCGAATGGATCCCCTTCAGGCGGTAGTGGCGACCCTCGAAGCGCAGGTTCCTCTCCCCGCTCCACAGCAGACGGATGACGGTTATCGCTTCGGCGACGGACGCGACGGCCTCTCCCGGGCTCCTTCTGGGCCCGCCCATCCCTTCGATCGCGTCCCAGAAACCGCCCGCGCCGAGACCGAGCTCGAATCGTCCCCCGCTCATCCTGTCTATCGATGCGGCGGCCTTCGCGATGATCGACGGGTGACGAAGCGGCAGGTTCGCCACATCGGGAAAGAAACGCACCCTGGTCGTGCGAGCGGCGAGGTCCGAGATAAGCGAGAACGTGTCGAGGAAGCGGCGCTGGTAGGGGTGATCTTGGATGCCGATGAGATCGAGGCCGGCCTCGTCCGCGATCTGTGCCTGCTCGACCAGAGTCTCGTAGCCGTCGGCAGCCGGCGGGGGGAAGAAACCGAACTCGACCGGACGCCCGTAGTCGGTCACCGATCCGCCTCGACCGGAGGGACTCCCTCTCTCGCCACGATGCGGTCGTAGTTGAGCCGCATCAGCTCGATAACTTCCTTGACGTCGGCAGAGTCCTGGATCGCTCGCGCAGCGAACCCCGGCTTCCCGGGGAATACCGGATGGTCCACGACCCGGCCATCGTCCTTCAAAGCTTGACCCAACTTGGCGGGGAATGAGAAGTGCGCGGCGTGGTCGCCGTGGAGGTGTCCCAGCTCCCTGCCGGCCACCCGGAATCCGTATTCACCTCGTGGCCCCGGACCGGCTTCGACACCCGGCCACGATGCAACGATGCCGGTGATCTCTTGACTCGCCCGCAAGGTCTCAGACATCAGCGCCCTCCCAGAGGTGGCTCTACGAGGAGCAACACCCCGTGCACCCTCGTATTCCTGAGAGACTGGCACGCCTATGAGCCGGCACCTCGCCCTCCTCCGTGGGATCAATGTCGGGGGCAAGAACCTGATAAAGATGACCGACCTGAGGGCGTGCTTCGAAGAACACGGCTTCCTGGATGTCGTCACCTACATCCAAAGCGGTAACGTGATCTTCGAATCAGAGAGGTCGACGGCCGCCACGTTGACACAGCGGATCGAAACTATCCTCGGAGCGGCGTTCGACTACCGGGCCAGCGTGGTGCTTAGGACGCACGCGCAGTTGCGCCGCATAGTGGAACGGGCGCCGGATGGTTTCGGAACGCAGCCGGCCGAGTATCGGTACGACGTCCTGTTCTTGAAACCTCCCCTCACCGCGCCGGCGGCCCTCAAGAGCGTCCCCACGCGGCAGGGTGTGGACCAGTCGCATGCGGGGGCCGGCGTGCTCTACTTCTCACGGCTCACCAGCAGGGTCTCCCAGAGCAGGCTCAGCCGTGTCGCCTCCATGCCCATCTACCAGAACATGACCATCCGCAACTGGAACACGACGACGAAACTCCTGCAGCTGATGGATGGACGATGATCTACCGCTGAGGGAACCCGGCCGGCCGGAGCGATCACGCGCTCTCGCCGTACGCGTCGTGGTAGTTCCACCATTGATAGGGCGGGGTCTGGGGATAGCCGTCGGGCGAGTCCTCCCACTCCTCCTGCCGACCCAGGGCCGTGATGTCGAGATAGTTCCACGTGCTCCCCATCGCCTCGTCGCCGCGGCTTTCGATGAAATACGTGCGGAGGATCCGATCGCCATCGCGGATGAAGGCGTTGGTCCCGTGCCACTCGTCCACACCGAAATCGGCATCGAAGTCGTCGGTGAGCGTGTACCAGGGGACGTCCCAGCCCATGCGCTCCTTCAAGCCCTTGATCTCGACCTGGGGCGCGCGCGAGACGAACGCCAGCGTGGTGTCGCGCGCGTTCAGGTGAGCGGGGTGGGCAACCTGGTCGGCAACGAAGGAGCAGCCCACGCAGGCCCGCTCCGGGTACGCGCCGCCGCCTTCCGTGTAAGTGGTGACTTCTGGCCCGTAGAAGAAGCGATACGCGATGAGCTGGCGCCGCCCCTCGAACAGGTCGAGCAAAGTCGCGGCGCCGTTCGGTCCTTCGAAACGGTAGTCCTTCTCAACCGCCAACCACGGCATCCGGCGGCGCTGTGCGGCAAGCGCGTCGCGCGCCCGGGTCAGCTCCTTCTCCTTAACCAGCAGCTTCCGTCGCGCGGCCTCCCACTCCTCCGGCGACACGATCGGGGGGGTGTCCATGGCGAACCTCCTACCTCTCCTTAGCCTCATGCTGACGAGTTTGCCGGGTTTCACCGGGCGAGACGAACGTCGAGCCCTGGCCGAATCGCTTCGCAAGCGCCCCATCATCTCTATGACCGTTGGGAGGTCCGGAACTCATCGCGGCGAGGTTTCCTGATCAACTGGCTACCTTCTGGAACTCGTCGCGCCGGTTTGAATAGCATCACGATCACACGATGCCATCCCCGAGATCGTTCTAGGGATCTTCTTTACCAGAAGGGCTTCATGGCCCCCCGGGCTACGGGCGTGCGGTCCACCCCGGGCCCCTTCTCGCAGTTCTCGGTGTTCTCGGCGTTGCAATGATCCACGTTTTCCCCGCCGTCGGCCTGGTCGTTGGTGCCCCCATTGCCGATGAGCGTGTCGTTATCGCGGCCGCCGAGGAGCGAGTCGTTGTCGGCGCCCCCCGTGAGAACGTCGTTCCCGTCCTCGCCATAGATCGTGTCCCTGCCTTCCCCTCCATCGATGACGTCATCGCTGAGTCCCCCGTAGATGACGTCCTTGCCGCCCATCCCCTTGCCCTTATCCGAGTGGTTGCACAGGATGAGGCGGTTGGGTCCGTTGTCTCCAGTGAAGTTGACCTCGCCGTAGGAGCCGGTGAGGTTCTCGATATCGGTCAAGGTGTCTCTTTGGCCCCAGCCGTCGGGTTGCGCGACCCCCGTGATCAGATTGGCCGTAACGGGGCCCTGGGCATCCTCGTAGGTCGCTGTGTCACCGCCGGACTTTCTATTGGGACCACCGTCGAGCGCGTCGTTCCCGTTGCCCCCAATCATGAGGTCGTTGTCACCGCCGCCCAGCAGGACGTCGTTGTCGTCGATCGGCGACTCCGGGGGCCCACCGGACAACCTGTCGTCACCCTTATAGCCGTAGAGGAAGTTCGGCCCGGTGCTGCCCGTGATGATGTCGTGATCGTTGGAGCCGGCGACGTTCTCGATGTCTGCGCTTGAGAAGATGTCGTTGCCCCATCCGCCGGCCGCCGTGCCATCTGCCAGGTTCACGACAACGCTGTCGAAGGCGCCGCGATAAGAGATCGTGTCGTCCCCTAGCCCACCGGTGACAACGTCCCCGTCCCCGTCGCCCGGCGACAGGATGTCCTCGCCGGTGTCTCCATGGATTATGTCTTGGCCTCCGCGACCGAACAGCACATCGTCTCCATCGAGACCGATAAGCTCGTTGTCCAGCTCGTCACCCCTCAGCGTGTCGTCGAACTTCGAGCCCACTATCCCTTCCGCGTTCGTGATCGTGTCGATGCCGTCCCCCTCGGCATGGAAGCCCCCGAGGCCCGCGAGATCCACCTTCATTCCGTTCGGTGAGTCCTCGTAGCGCATCTGATCGAAGCCCGGACCTCCGTCGAGATCGTCGTCGTCGGGCCCCCCGTCCAGGTTGTCGATCCCGCCCTCGCCGCAGACAGTGTCGTCCCCGGCTCCGGCAAGGATGGTGTCGTTGCCCGGCGTCCCGACGATGACGTCGTCACCGGCGGTACCGAGGATCTGGCCCTCCGCCCCGAGGAACGTGGGGGTCGCGGCCTTCCCGTGGCACGTCGGCGGCGCCTGGGCCCCGGAAGTGGAGACACCGGGGACGGAGAGGAACAGAGCGAGAACCAAGGCGACCCGCAGGGCCCTGCGTGTATTCATTTTTGAACCTTTCATACGGCTCGTCCGCCGCAGCCGTAGGGCGCAGGACCGCGTGCCTGAATCCTGTGATTCTTGTACGCCCCGGACAAGCCCCCGTCAATGGGGTCGAACATCACGTGGATGCCAGAGCGAGGCGGAACCAGGCCGGGCCCAGCGCCGATCACGACACGACGACCCTCGTAGTGATCGAACTCTTCCTTTCCCAATGTCACAGACGACCGGGCTGTCTCGTCTCGGATCTAGACAGAAGGCACTCTGGGATAAGGAAGGTGATGGTCATGCGAGTGTTCGTGGCAGGCGGGGCGGGGGCCATCGGGCGCCCGCTGGTGGCGCAACTCGTGGCCCGTGGTCACGAGGTCACGGCTACGACTACCGGTCCGGCCAAACTGGACCTGCTGGCGCAGCTGGGCGCAGATGGCGTCGTGATGGATGGGCTCGATGAGGTGTCGGTGGGTGAGGCGGTGGCCAAGGCGCGACCGGATGCGATCGTGCACGAGATGACCGGACTTTCTGTGGCGCATGCCGGCAAGCCCGATATGAAGCACTTCGATCGGTGGTTCGCCACCACCAACCGGCTGCGCACGGAGGGGACGGACCACCTGCTGGCCGCGGCCGAGGCGGCCGGCGTATCGCATCTCGTCGCGCAGAGTTACTCCGGCTGGAACGGGATCCGCAAGGGCGGATGGGTGAAGACCGAGGAGGACCCGTTGGACCTGCACGCGGGGACGGCGGCACACGCGGTGTTCGAGGCGATCCGCCATGTCGAGGATGTGGTCGTCAAGGCTGGAGGCGCGATCCTGCGACACGGCACGCTCTACGGGCCGGGCGTCCTCGATAATCAGGTCGAGCTCCTGCGCAAGCGGCAGTTCCCGCTCGTCGGGGGCGGCACCGGCTACTGCTCGTGGGTGCATCTCGACGACGCGGCAAGCGCTGCCGTCCTGGCCGTGGAGCAGAAGGCGAGGGGCGTGTTCAACATCGTCGACGACGAACCGGCCCCGGCCAGTACGTGGCTGCCCTACCTGGCTGCGCGCGCGGGGGCGAAGCCACCGATGCGGGTCCCCAAGTCGCTCGCCCGGATGCTGGCCGGGGACGTGGTGGTGACGATGATGACCGAGGGGCGCGGCTTCTCCAACGCCAAGGCCAAGCGGGAGCTCGGCTGGAAGCCGCGCTATCCGTCGTGGCGCCAGGGCTTCAAGGAAGTGCTGGCGTGACCCGGCCTCAGGAGTTCGAGGAGCTGCGGCCGCTGCTATTCGCGATCGCCTACCGGATCCTCGGCAGTGTGAGCGAGGCCGAGGACGCGGTCCAGCAGACCTGGCTGCGCTACGAGGCCTCGCCGATGCAACCCACGTCGACCAAGTCCTTCCTCTCGGCCGTGGTCACCCGGATCTCGATCGACGTGCTGCGCTCGGCCCGCCGCCGTCGGGAGGAGTACGTCGGGACATGGTTCCCGGAGCCACTGCTGACCGACCCGTACGAGGACCCGGAGCGCTCGGCGGAGCTGGCCGACTCGGTGTCGATGGCGGCCCTGGTTCTGCTCGAGCGGCTGACCCCGCCTGAGCGCGCAGTCTTCGTGCTGCGAGAAGTGTTCGGGTTCGGCTATCCGGAGATCGCGTCGGCCGTGGGGCGCTCGGAGGCCGCGTGCCGCCAGCTCGCGGTCAGGGCGCGCCGCCACGTGAACGCGCCCCGGCCCCGGTTCGAGGCCGACCGAAGGGAGCGCGAGACACTCGCCGAGCGATTCTTCGTCGCCTTCAGGGAAGGGGAGGTCGATGGGCTGCGGGAACTCCTCGCCGCCGACGTGCAGTTGGTCGGCGACAGCGGCGGCAAGGCCCCGCAATGGGGCAGCGGCATCTTCGGCGTCGAGAACGTGGTCCGGGTTGTCGCGGCATTCGTCGCGCCGTTCGCCCGGATCGGCGTCGTAGTGGAGCCGCACGAGGTGAACGGCCAACCGGGCGCGATCTTCCGCGACCGGGACGGCAAAGTCGTCAACACCATGGCGCTCGACGTGCTCGACGGTCGGATCCAGACGATCCGCGCGGTGCTGAAC
>JBOGXG010000156.1:0-9852 GCA_050694195.1 Actinomycetota bacterium
GGGGACAACTGAGCACCGGCCGGCGGCCCCCGCGCTTCGGCGAGGAGGACCGGCAGCTCTCCTACGGCAGCTACCTCCAGGTCCCCGAGGTCCTCTCTGCCCAGCGCCTCCTGTCCGATCCGCCCGCCCATGACGAACTGCTGTTCATCATCGTTCACCAGGCCTACGAGCTGTGGTTCAAGGAGCTCGCCTTCGAGCTCGAGACGATCAGGGACCTCATCTTCAAGGGCGAGATCGCCGGCGCGAGGCACTACCTCGAGCGCTGTCACAGGATCGAGCGGGTCCTGATCGAGCAGGTCTCCGTCATCGAATCGATGTCACCTCAGGACTTCCTCGAGTTCCGCACGAACCTCGCTCCCGCGAGCGGCTTCCAGTCGGTGCAGTTCCGAGAGATCGAGTTCCTATCCGGACTGAAGGACGAGCGCTATCTGGCGCGTCTCACGCCGACCAAAGAGGAGGCCGAGCGGCTACGGAGGAGGCTCGACGAGCCGACCCTCTGGGACGCGTTCTGCGCTTTGCTCGATTCGCGGGATCTGCCGATGCCGGCGGACGATCCCGACATCCGCAAAGAGAGCCTCGTAGCGATGGCGCGCGACAGGGACTCGTTCGGCGACGTGTTCTTCCTCTCGGAGGCCCTCGTTGATCACGACGAGCTTTTCGCGCTGTGGCGCCATCGCCACGTGCTGATGGTCGAGCGTCAGATCGGGACGAAGAGTGGCACCGGCGGCTCCACCGGCGCCCCCTACCTGCGGACCACGCTGGAGAAGCGCTTCTACCCAGAGCTCTGGGACCTCCGCAGCTACCTCTAGACCCCGCCCCAAAACGCCGAGCGCGCTCACCCGTCGGTAGCCCGTTCGGACTAGTTAAATCCGGGCTCCGGGCGTGCCGATACGGATGTATCCGCCCATCTCGCCAGGAGTAGTACACCGTGCCGTCCCGCAGGATCTCCCTCTTCCTCCTCCTCGCGCTCCTCGTCGCCAACCTCGGTGGACCATCGACCGCGGCCCCCACGAAGTCGGCCCGGCTCAGCAGCGCGCCGGGGAAGCATCGCTGGTCCGATCCCGCCACCTGGGGTGGGTCCGTTCCCGGCCCGGGCGCGCGAGTGACCATCTCGTCCGGCTCGAAGGTCGTTGTCGACACCGACACGGCATCGCTTGCGGGCGTACAGGTCGACGGAACATTGAGTTTCGCGCGCAAGAACGTCGAGCTATCGAGCGACTGGATCATGGTCCACGGGACCTTCCGGATCGGAACGCCGAAGAAACCCTTCTTGCAGGAGGCCGTCGTCACGCTGACGGGGAACGAGCCGGCGCAGGACGTGATGGACATGGGAACGAAGGTCCTCGGCGTCATGGGCGGCAAGCTCGAACTCCACGGGCGGGCCGTGGTTCCCTGGACGCGGCTCGCGGCCACCGCCGAGCCGGATGACCGTGCGATCAAGCTCGCGGGAGATGTGCGGTGGGAGCCGGGCGACCGCATCGTCATCGCGTCGACGGATTACTGGCGCACACATGACGAGGAACGCACGATCACTTCGGTGGACGGCGACCGCATCCAACTGGACGACCCGTTGGACTTCCAGCACTGGGGTGAGGTTCAGACGCTCCACGGTCACACCGTCGACGAGCGCGCAGAGGTCGGTCTGCTAACGAGGAACATCACCGTCCGCGGCTCCGACGCCACGGCGAAGGGCTTCGGCGGTCACATGATGATCATGGCCGGGGGCCGTGCGCGGATCGACGGTGTCGAGTTCTCCAAGATGGGTCAGAGGAAGGCCCTCCGCCGCTACCCCGTTCACTTCCACATGGACGGTGCGGCGCCCGACTCTTACCTCACGCGCTCGGCGATCCATCACAGCTTCAACCGATGCGTCACGATCCACGGCACCCACGACCTCCTGGTCAAGGACAACGTCTGTTACGACCACGAGGGTCACGGCTTCTTCTTCGAGGACGGTGTCGAGACGGGCAACAGGCTCATCGGCAACCTCGGCCTCGGGACGCGCGAGGTGGAGGACGGCTTGCTTCCGACGGACGAGAGGCCGGCGACGTTCTGGATCACGAACCCCGACAACGTCGTCGAGGGGAACGTGGCGGGCGGTTCGGACGGAACCGGCTTCTGGTACGCGCTCCCGCAGCACCCGACCGGTCTATCGGCGGGGAACGATGTTTGGCCGCGACGTACTCCGCTGGGGAGCTTCGCAGGCAACGTTGCTCATTCGAACGGCGACGACGGCCTGAACGTGGACGACGGACCGAGGCCCAACGGACGCACGGAATCGACGTGGTACGAGCCGGTGCAGGATCCATCGGATCCGAAGTCGGATCCCGTCGTGGCGCGGTTCGAGGACCTGACCGCTTACATGAACCGCGATCACGGCGTCTGGCTGCGAGGCGAGGACCACGTCGTCAGCGGCGCGGTCCTGGCCGACAATCGAGCCGGCGCGACGTTCGCGTCTTCGGACACCTATCTCGAGGATTCGTTGGTCGTCGGCAAGACGGCGAACCTCGGGACGCCGGAGTCATGGGAAGACTCCGGGCCCGACGGAGCCGCTCTCCCGTTCTTCTGGGACGCCGACACTCCGATCGTGGGCTTCGAGTTCTACGATGGCAAGGTCGGCGTGAGGGACACGACCTTCGTGGGCTTCCGCGACAACTCGCTGCGGGAGTCGGGCGCCCTCGCGTACCTCGCGCCGGATGCTTTCAGCGTCGATCCCAACAACTACTCGGAACGGGTCGAGTTCGTCGACGCCGATCCGGTGTACCTCGCCGATCCCGAGGCCGGCATGGACGGAGATCTCTCCAAGGTCTTCATCGATCGAGACGGTTCGGTGACCGGTGCCGCCGGCTCCGCCGTGGTCGTCGACAACCCCTTCCTGCTCACCCCCGGATGCAGCTTCCGGAAGGTGTGGAACGCTCACGTGTGTCCGGCCGGTTTCGTGAGCCTGTGGGTTCACACGGACGGAGGGGCGGACCCCATCAAGCCGCTGACGCTCACCCGCGGCGACGGCGCCACCCAGAGACTCATGGGCTGCTGCGACGACTCCGACACCGCGGTGACGTCGATCATCCCGGAGAGGAACTACGCGGTCGACTTCGCGACCGCGTTCCCGGGCGACGCGACTTTCGTGTTGTGGAGAGGGGAGGGGACATGGCTCCGGCTGACGCTCGACGTCCCCAGCCGGCCCGAGGTCACCCGGTGGGGCTACGACATCCCATCGGCGGCCGATCTGTCCGCGCTTGGCGGGCGCGCCAACTCCGCCTACTTCTACGACCCCGTCGCCAAGAAGCTCCATCTGAAGCTCGCCGCTCAAGGCGAATGGGACGAGATCCGCGTCCGGATCTAGGCTGGCCGTCTGGGCAGCCGCGTCTCTATATGGACCCCTCTGGGGTAAGAGGTAGTCGCCGGGCCCCAGACGGCGGCCGACCGTAGCCGCGAGGAGGAGGAGCGATGGATCACGCAGCCGCGTACACCCGAGTCCGGGAGCGGATCGAGTCTCTCGTGAGCGAACCGGTGGCCGAGACCGAGATTCCTACCTGCCCCGGCTGGACGGTCAAGGACATGATCGCCCATCTCGCCGACTTCTTCGAGGTCGCAACCTATGGTCCGAAGGGTGGGTTCTCGGAGGATTGGGGCGAGAGAGGTGTTGCGAAGCGCGCGGGCCTCTCTCTCGAGGACTGCCTGGATGAGTGGCGTCGAAGGACGGATGAAGGGGCGGCCGTCTTCGAGTCGCCGCTGGCAGGGGTCGCGGTCGCCGACGTGCTCTCACACGAACAAGACATCAGGACCGCGATCGGACGGCCCGGTGGGACGGACGACGAGAACATCGGTCCCGCGGTCATGATGGCGCTTTCATTCCTCGGGAAGAAAGCCGAAGCGGCAAGTCTTCCGACGTTACGAGTAGTGACCGACGACATCGATCACACGATCGGCGACGGTGAGCCGGCGGCCACGCTGCACACATCCACGTTCGACCTCTTCCGCGTCCTGCACGGGAGGCGCACCGTCCAGCAGATCGAAGAGATGAAGTGGGACGGCCGTCCCGGTGCATGGACCGAGAACATCTTCATCTTCGGACCGACCGAAGAGAAGGTCGAGGGCTGATGTCACACGCCGTCACGACCGACGGGGCTCGTCGAAATACGGATAGAAGCGCGAAGAAAATCACGACGAACCTATTGTGACCACTTGCTCCGGCGTCGTAAGATGGAGGGGTACCTCGGAGAGATAAGTAGGCCTCGGCCGAAAGTCACTTCGAGGTACATCTCTTTCCACCCCACCAAATCTCCCCAGGCCCCGGACGCCACACCCTCTTTTTCCCTTTCCCTCAACGCGACGATCCGGCCCCAGACGCGGCCAGAGTTACAAAAGTAACTTAGGTACAGGTCTGTTACCTAACCACAGATCTGGGGCTTGCCCTTTAGGAGGGGCCGACCCCTCCGTCGGGAGGGCGTAAAAACGCCGTTGGCCTCACGAGGGAGGGGGCGGCCCCGACACCCAAAACCGAGCCCGAACCGACCATCGGTATCAGCTCATGAACCCCGGGGGTTTTCGCGGCTCTTAGGTAACCCGATCGAGGAACCCGCGGATCGTCGCGTTGAACGCGTCCATCTCCTCGATCATCAGCCCATGGCCCGTCTCGAACTCGACGTGCTCGGCGCCGGGGATCGTCTCGGCGATCTCCCGGCCGCCTATGGCGGGGACCATGATGTCCATCCTCCCGGTGACCACGAGGGTGGGGCAGCCGACGGTGGAGAGCTCGCCGAGGACATCGTGCTTGTCCAGGGCGTCGAGCTGCGCCAACAGTTCCTCCGGTCTCATCATCTCGGGGCCGCCCGGGCCCTGCAGCGAGGCCACCATCTGGTCGATCGCTCCGCCGGCGAACTCGAAGAACTGGGGCGTGAACATCCATAGCAGCGCCAGATCCGTGAATTCCTCGGGCCCGAACTGCTCGATCACCACCCGGGCGAGGTGGTGGCGCCGGCGCATGAACTCGAGCGGACGGGCCCAAGTGATCGCCAGGATCAGAGCTGAAACTCGCTCCGGATGATCGAGGACGAGGCGTTGGGCGATGGTTCCTCCCATGGACGCCCCGAAGACGACCGTCTTTTCGATCTCCAGGTGGTCGAGGAGCCGGACGGCGTCGTCGGCCATCTCGTCGATCGAGGTGGCGGGCACCCGGCTCGATCGCCCCGACCCCCTGTTGTCGAAGGTGATGAAGCGGTTGCTTTCGGCCACGGCGGGCACCTGCCCGGCCCAGTAGCGCTGGTCGAGCCCGAAACCCATGATCCCAAGAACTGGAGGGCCGTCTCCGAAGGAGCGGTAATGGAGCTGGATGTCTCCTAAGTCTGCCACGGGCATCTGCCGATACTAAGCGTGAGCCTGCGCAAAGCAGGGGCATCTTGGACGTCATGGAGGTAACCTTTCGTCATGGAGCGACTCCGCTTCGCCGTGGTGGCTGCACTCGTGCTTATGCTCGTGAGCGCCGCCCCCGCACTCGCCCAGCGCGATCCCTTCGACCCCGTGAACAGCCAGGGGAGTGGGGACGATTCGTCGGGCTCGTCGGAAGACGGCCCCTTCTCCCAACCTCAGAGCGGGGACTCGGCCGACGACACCGGCGACCAGGGCGGGACCGACACCTCGGGGCAGAACGATCCCACCACGCCCGACACGAACCCGGCTCCGGACGACACCTCGGCTCAGCCCAACGACGACACCCTGCCGAACACGGGGGCCGAGCCGGTGGATTGGCTCGTGATGGCCTACACGTTGATCGCGGTGGGTGGCGGGTTCCTGATCGCCGGCCGCTTCCTTCATCCTCAGTTCGTCGCACGCTCGAACCCGCCCCGGCGCTACCGGCCGCGGCATTCGAAGCGGCGCTAGCCGGCCCCATTCCGACAATCCGGGTCGGAGCGGACCAACTGCTTTAGCCTCGCCTCCGTGAGTCTCTGTTCGAAGCCAGGATGTCCGCGCGCCGCGACGGCGATCCTCGGATACGACTACGAGGAGCGCCTGGCGATCCTCGAGGACCCGACCGCGCTCGAGCCGTCCCCGCACCTCTACCTCCTCTGCACCGATTGCGCGACGAACCTCCGGCCGCCGAAGGGCTGGACGCTTCGCGACGGGCGCACCTCTCCTCCGCTGTTCCTCGAGGGGGTGCGGCACCGGGGCCCGGCGGGCGGGGCATCCGAAGCGGCAGAGGTCGACGAAGCTCCCGCGGCGAGCGTCCGCCAGCTGTTCTTCGGCCGCTCCGCGTGACGAGGCGCTGATGCCCGACAAGCGCCTCTTCGCCGAACTCCGCCGGCTGGACAAGCATGGGCTCCGGAGGGTCCTCATCTTCGTCCGGGGCCTCCTGATGGCGATGGGCGACGAGGCCGGGGCGAGGGAGCAGGCCGGCGACCCCGAGGTCACCTATCGTCTCGAAACGGTGAGATGCGGCAAGCCCAACTGTCGCTCCTGTCCCCACGGCCCCTACTGGTACGCCTACTACCGGGAGGGGAAGCGGCTCCGATCCCGGTACATAGGGCGCCAGCTCCCCGAGGAAGTGCAGAAGATCATCAGGTAACTAGTCCAGCTGGCTCGCGCGAAATCCTCCCGATAGGCCATGTCGAAGCAGGGCGTCCCGGTCGATTAACAGTGAAGGAAGTTGATTCTGATCGGGGAGGCTGGGATGAACTGCTACAAGTGCAAGGGCACCAACTGCACCGAGATCAACATCACGCTCAAGGGAGACGAGCAGAACATCAAGTTCTACTCCTGCAACCGTTGCGAGACCAAGTGGTGGATGCGCGACGGGGACGAGCTCGACCTGAACGAATTCCTCACCCTCACGGCGCGCCACGAAGGCAAGTAGCGTCGGCGTCCGAACCCCGTCCGGCAGGGGAAAAGGTGCGGGCGCTCGCAGCCTGTATCCGGTCGTTCCGGCAACAGGTGCCAGTTGAGGGGGTCGTGCCGGCACGGCGCCCAAGGACCGAGACGAGTCTCAGCCGATAGGCGCTCGGAGCTTGGCGCGAGCACCCGCAAGCCTTAGCGTCATTATGGCTTGCTCTGCTCCCTCTGCATACAGAATCGCTACGAAAAGCAGGGTTTCTTTCATAGCCTCCGGCGTACGAAATGTCGTGCTCGTTCTGCACGTGGACCGGTCGCTTCTTTCGTCGTCACCTTCCCTAACCTGCGCCCGAAGCGGAGCGTGAAAGCCTCCTCGAAACCGGCTTTGGCGATGGCCTTTCGCGAGGGCGTGTTGGCGGCCTCGACTCCCACCCAGATGCTCTGCGTTCCCCTCTGAGCCATCGTCGTCACGATCCCCGCGAGGGCGAACGGGTAGATCCCCCGGCCCCTGGCGTCGGCGCGGGTGAAGGACTCGTAAACGTAGGCATCTCCCACGGGTGGGGCGAGGAAAGCCCCGATCTCGCGCGTCCACGCTCCGGTCGTCGTCACCCACGACGCATGAAGGAACCGACCCTCACCCTCGACGACGAAACACATCACGTCCGGGGCGAGACGGCCGCGGAAACTCTTGTCGGTATCCGTGCCGATGTCGCGCGAGTAGCGCGGGCCGTCATCCGGAGCCGCCTCGCGGAGGAGCATGCCGTCACCCGGCCGCTCCATCGGCTCGGCCGGCCGGACGCACAGGATCAACTCGTCGGCGGAGCGCCACGCCTCCTTCAACCTCGTGACCCCGAGGCCAAAGACCTCGGTGGGTCCGCGGGCTTTGAGCCGATGAAGAGTGCGACCGAACCTCAGAGAAAGAGGGGGCCGGCGATCAGGCATAGCGCCCGAGGATCAGAGTGCTGTGCGCCGGCTCGCCCTGTCCTGACCGGTGGCCCTGAGCCGAGCCTTGCGCTCGATCTCGGTTAGGCCGCCCCAGATGCCGTAGGGCTCGCGCATGGTGAGTGCGTAATCGAGACATTCATCCCGCACCGAGCAGGAGGAGCAGACCAACTTCGCCTCATCCTCACGTGCTCGTCGTTCCGCGGGCGTTTCGACGTCGTCCATCCCGAAGAAGAGGATGGCGGGATAGCTCAGGCACGCGGCTCGTTCCCGCCATTCGATGCCATCTGCAACCAGGGATTCCTCGATCATCGTCTGTTGATGGTTCCAGCACGGCGCCCCGGCGTCAACGGTTTTTCCATTTCTCCTCCGAGCAGACCTACAGGATCCAGAGGCAACTGCCCTGGTAGCGACGCTTAGGATGCGAGCCATGGCGGAACCGTCGACGATCTTCAAGGCATACGACATCCGTGGCGTCCATCCCGAAGAGTTCGGCGAGGATGAGGCCCGTCGTATCGGATGGGCCTTCGCAACCTTCCTCGCCGCCGATCGGATCGTGACCGGTCGGGACATGAGGGTGTCGTCGCCGAGTCTCTCGGCTGCCTTCATCCAGGGCGTGACCGCGACGGGGGCCGATGTCGTGGATATCGGGCTCGTTTCGACCGATGCGCTTTACTTCGCGTCCGGCAACCTCGATCTCCCCGGCGCGATGTTCACCGCCTCCCACAACCCGGCCCACTACAACGGGCTCAAGCTGTGCCGGAACAAAGCGGCGCCGATCGGAGAGGAGTCGGGGCTCGCCGACGTCAAGGCGCTGGCGTCATCCTCCGATGCCGGACGGGGGCCCAGCGCGGGCCGTGTCGAGTCGATCGACATCCTCGATACCTATGCGTCCCACTGTCGTGGCTTCGTCGAGGCGGCGGATCTGCGACCGCTCAACGTCGCGATCGACGCGGGGAACGGTATGGCCGGGAAGACGGTACCTCTCGTCTTCGACCCGCTGCCCTTCGAGGTGGTTCCCCTCTACTTCGATCTCGACGGCACCTTCCCGAACCACCCCGCGAACCCCATCGAGCCGGCGAACCTCGTGGACCTTCAGAAGGCGGTCGTCGAAGGAGGCTGCGATGTAGGTATCGCTTTCGACGGCGACGCCGACAGGATGTTCCTAGTCGACGATCGAGCGGAACTGGTGACGGGGTCGACGACGACTGCTCTCGTTGCGGAACGCTTACTCCGCAAGTTTCCGGGGGAAGGGATCATCTACAACTGCATCTGTTCGTGGTCCGTGCCGGAGGTGATCACGGAGAACGGTGGTGAACCCATAAAGACGCGGGTGGGTCACTCGTTCATCAAGGGGGTGATGGCCGAGACCGGCGCGATCTTCGGCGGTGAGCATTCCGGTCACTATTACTTCCGCGACAACTTCAGGGCGGATTCGGGGATGATCGCGGCCCTCATCGTGCTCGAGGCGATGTCGCGCGCCGACGTCCCGCTCTCCGAGATGCTCGCGCCATTCGACCGCTATCACGCGTCCGGTGAGATCAATTCGGAGGTTCCCGACCAGAAGGCGGTGACCGAGGAGCTCGCGAGACTGTACTCGGATGGGAGCCAGGATCGCCTAGACGGCCTCACCGTCGAGTACGACGATTGGTGGTTCAACGTTCGGCCGTCGAATACAGAGCCGCTCCTTCGGCTGAACCTCGAGGGGCGAACGGAGGAACTCATGAGACAGAAGACCGATGAGGTTCTGGGAGTGATCCGGGCCTAAGCCCGCGCTACGTAGGAGGCAAAAAGTTGGCTGTCGATGAGAAGCTGCTCGAGATCCTCGCCTGTCCCAATTGCAGGGGCGACGTGGAGTACCTGCCGTCGGAGAACGTGATCGCCTGTCGAGGTGCGTGCGGGTATCGCTATCCCGTGCGGGACGACATCCCGGTCATGCTGATCGACGAGGCTGAGAAGCCTTGACCCAAGAGCCGGTCGACCTGGACGACCTAGACGCGATCGCCCGGCTGGACTCCCTGGGCGTTCTCGCAACGATCGAAGATCTCGCGGGACAGTGCCGTGGAGCCTGGGAGATAGGGA
>JBOGXG010000157.1:0-5387 GCA_050694195.1 Actinomycetota bacterium
GAGCCCGGCCCATCGCCCGTGGAGCCCGCAGCCGACGATGGCGGCCGTCTCCGCCTCGCGCCGAGCGAGCGCCGTCGCGGCGACCGCGGCGGCCGCGCCCGTGCGGAGGGCCGTGACCGCGCGGCCGTCGATGATCGCCTTCGGCTCCCCCGTCCGCGCGTCGCTGGCGAGGACGGTCCCGTAGACGACGGGTCTGCCCTCTTTCGGATTGGCCGGGAACGACGTCACCCACTTGAGGATCGCCATCCCGTCGCCCAGGGCCGGCATCGCCCGGAAGTCTCCGTGCGGAGGGCTGTCGAGGTAAACCTTCGAGGGCATCGACCACTCGCCCTTGGCATGTCGCACGAACGCTTGCCTAACGCGCTCGATCGCCAGCGGCGGCGACACGGCCTGCAGGACCTCGTCGAAGCCGTATACGGGGATCCCCAGCGAGTCGCTCATCTAGAGCCGACCGGCTTCCACTATGCGCTGGAGGAACCGCTGCGTGCGCGGTTGTTGCGGGGCCGTGAAGATCGCCGCCGGAGGGCCCTGCTCGACGATGACCCCATCGTCGAGGAAACAGACCTGGTCGGCGATGTCGCGGGCGAATCCCATCTCGTGCGTCGCGATCACCATGGTCATCCCCCCGGCGGCGAGTTCCCTGATCAGGTTGAGGACCTCGGCGACGAGTTCGGGGTCGAGGGCGCTGGTCACCTCGTCCAACAACAGGAGGTCCGGCTGCATCGCAAGGGCGCGCACGATCGCCACCCGCTGCTGCTGACCCCCCGACAGACGGTCGGGATACTCGTCCCGCTTGTCGGCCAGCCCGAACCGCTCGAGCAGTTGCAGCGCCCGGGCTTCCGCCGACGCCCGATCCAACCCCAGCGCCTCTCGCGGTGCGAGTGTGATGTTCCGCAAGACCGTCATGTGGGGGAAGAGGTTGAAGGCCTGGAAGACGATCCCGATACGCCGTCTGACGAGGTCGACATCGATGCCGGGGTCGGTGAGTACGTTCCCCTGGACCACTATCCGTCCCGAGTCCACGCGCTCCAGGAGGTTGATGCATCGCAGCAGCGTCGATTTCCCAGAACCCGACGCGCCGATAAGGCACACCACGCGATGAGGGGCAACCTGGAGGCTGACGCCCTTCAACACTTCGTTGTCCGCGAAGGACTTGTGGACGTCCTCCAGGTACAGGGTCGCGGCACCCGCGCGTTCGGTCGTCACAACGTCGCACCGGCGAGGCGCCGATTGCGGTCTCGGGCTATCAAATGGTCGGTGAAGCGAGCCAGCGGGATCGTTACGAGGACGAAGAGGAATGCCGCGATCACGTAGCTCCCGTAGTTGAACTGTTCGGCCGCGTAGATCTGTGCCGCTCGCGCGGCCTCGACCGAGCCCAGCACCGACACGAGCGCGGTGTCCTTCTGTAGACCGATGAAATCGTTAAGCAACGGCGGGATCACTCGTCGCACCGCTTGCGGAAGAACGACGAAGCGCAGTGTCTTCCAGCGCGACAGTCCCAGCGATCTCGCCGCCGCCGACTGACTCTCGTGCACGGAATCGATCCCGGCCCGGTATACCTCGGCGACGTAAGCCGAGTAGACCAGCACCAACGCGACCACCCCGTACGTGATGTCCGACTGCTCGGAGAAGAACTCGAGACCGAGGCCGGGGACCCCGAAGCCGATCATGTAGAGCACGATGATGAGGGGAACCCCGCGGAACAGGTCGGTGTAACCGATCGCGACCGCGCGGAACGGGAAGAACACGGGCCCTGGGATGCCGCGCACTATCGCGATGACGAGGGCGAGAACCAGGATCAGGACCTCCGCGATCATGAACATCTTCACGTTGAGGAGGAAGGAGTCGAGGACGCCCGGCGTCGTCACCGTGCCGAAGAAAGCGTCCTTCATGTGTTGCGCGTCGAAGAAGCGCTCCCGCACTATGTCGGCGCCCGGAGACAGCGCGACGAGGAGCGCGACGACACCGAAGAAGACGATCGTGCTGGCGGTCGAGATCAGAACGGCCCGGCGGCCCAGCATGCGCGAGCCTCGACCGGCGAGGCTCCCCCTCGGAGCGTCCGGCGCGCTCGGGGGCGTAACTCCGGGCGCGCCTCCCTCGGCCATCGACGGATCCTAGACCGGGCGGACTATCCGAACGTCGGGACGCCGAGGTAGTCCTGCAACCACTCGTCCTGCAGATCCTGTAGCGTCCCGTCGCTCCTCATGTCGTCGAGGACCTGGTTGACACAGTCGACCAGTGGATTCCCTTCCTCGAACAGCATCCCGAAGGGCTCACCCGTCTCGAACTGTCCCACCACCTCCGAGCCGTCGATCTCGAAGTCCCTGAGATAGACGGTCGTGACCACGTCGGTGATCAAGGCATCGATCTGCCCACCGTCGAGGGCCGATTTCACGTCGTTGGTGGTATCGAAGATCTTCGGATCCGCGTCGGGCTGGATCGTCTCGTTGATGAAGGCAAGGCTGGTCGTGCCGACCTGAGCGCCGAGTTGATAATCCCTCAACTCGGCAACCGTAGAGGCTTCGGTGATCGGGTTGTCCTCGAGCGCGAGCAGGCCCTGATTGTCGATGAAGTAGGGCTCGCTGAAGTCGACCGCTTCGGCCCGCTCGGGCGTGATCGATATCTGGTTGATATCGAAGTCGTACTCCTTGGCGCCCGGTGCGTACGACTTGTTGAACGGCTCGACCACCCACTCGATCGGAAGCCCCATCCGATCGGCTACCTCGGACGCGACCTCACCCTCGTAACCGGAGTAATCCTTCGGCGAGCCCTCGAACCACGGGGGGAAGGCGGGGCGATCGGTGGCTACCGTGAGCACTCCGTCCTCGTGCAGCGGGGGGTCGTCGAGATCGCAACCTGCCGCCGGATCCGTATCGCCGCCGGCCGCGTTCGAGCCGCCGTCATCATCCTCCGCGCAGGCCGCGAACAGGAGCCCCAACAGGACGAGAGCAACGATCGATCTACGCATCCTCAAGCCTCCAGTTCCTCCGGCGATCCACGAGGGCGCGGCTCGCGCCGACACCCGCCGAAAGGAACTCTAGGTCAGGGCTGCCCGCTAAGTCCGCTGTTCCCGGACTATTTCTGGAGGTGGTCCTCGTAGAGGCGCGGGTTGTAGATGACGGGCAGCGTAACCGTGGTCCCATCGGTGCCGCCGGTGTAGACGGTCACCTGAGCCACTTGGGCGAAGGTCGGAACCTTGTCGGGATGGCTGGAGGCGACCATCAGCATCAGGCGATGTCCCTTCTCCAGGAGGTGAGCCTGGGCCATGCCTTCTAGATCGATGGTCATCCGCTCCGCGGGGATAACCGGGGCAGGCTGGTCCCACCCATCGCGGAGCTCGGGTTGGATGGCGAAACCCGCTCGGCTGATGCGATCCACCTCGTCGTTCGGAGCCACGTCGTAGAGCGTCGCGTTGATGTGTACGCGACCGCCGACGACCGAGGTCACCAGCTTCATCTTGGGGATCCCGATCAGAAGGGTGTCCTTCTTCATCTTGCCCGACGTCCACGCGACGTTGCCCGTATCGAACTCGTTCTCGAAGCCGCGAGGATCGGCGACGTAGCTCACCGACGACTCGTCGTCGGGTCGAGGCCCGAGCGTCCCGTCTCCTCGAGGATGCAGGGTGAGACGGCGGTCGACGGGCGGTGGCCATTGCTGCGCCGTGAAGATGGATCCGTCGTTCAGGAAGACCTCGGCGGCCGGACCGGTGTCCGCGTCGCGTCCGAGGAGATGCTTGTCGAACCACGCGTGAAGGGCGGTGGTCCATTCGTCGTCCTCACACGGTAACGCCGTGATCGCGCAGGTGCGATCGTTCGGGCAGCAGCCGGATCCGTGATCCCATTGCCCGATCCAGGCCTTGTCGGTCGGGCGCCCGCCCCGGGCGTGGAACCAATCCAGTGCCGCGATGCGAGCGGCGTTGTCGTTCACGCCGTGCACCACGAACATCGGGATCTTCGACTTGGTTGCCCCCTTCCGGAAGTCCCGCTCGCGGTGCCAGTCGGTCTCGGCTCCGCTGAAGTAGGCCTCGCCGGTGACGGCAGCCGACTGCGTCGCCCCGCATCCGAAGTACTCCATGTTCCCGAGCTCGTTGTCGCCGCCGGGAAGATGCCGCTCGATCGCGAGCTGTTCGTAGGCGAAAAGGGGCCCGGCCCACTGAAGGTTGTACGGCACGCCGTCCTGGAACTCGTGGTGGTACATCGCGGCCAATCCCGCGCTGGGCACGATGGTCTTCAAGTGCGGTGGGTTCTGGGCCGCGGCCATCTGCGGCGTGGAACCGACGTAAGAGTGACCCGTCATGCCGACGCGTCCGTTGGACCACTTCTGCTTCGCTGCCCATTCGACTATCTCGTACGCATCCGACTGATCGTTGGGCCCCATGTGGTCGAGACAACCCTCGCTGCGGCCGGTGCCCCTGAGATCGGCGAAGACCACCGCGTAACCCCGGGGGGCGAAGTAGCCGGCCATCCCCTCGGGGTGCCCGGGAAGGATCCGGGTCCCGGAGCGATCCGCCAGCGTCCCGTGATACGGGCTCAACTCGAGGATTGTCCCGAAGCGACCGGGGCCCTTCGGGCGAACGACCTCGACGTAGAGGTTGATCCCGTCCTTCATCTCGACGAGGGCGGTCTCGCGGACGGTCTTGTAGCGAGGCTGCGACAGGCCCTTCTGCTTGCTGTAATCGACCGGCGCCCGGCCCTTGGGGGGCAGCAGCCTCGCGCTCGAGGGGGCCGCGCTCAGTAGAGCGAGGGAGGTCAGCAGGGCGAGGACGAGGCACAGCACGCGCTTGGTCATGCGGGGAAGATTCGGCCCCGGCGGCGGGACTCCTCCAGCCCCCGCGCGGTGATCCTTCTTCAGGATAAGGACATATGACGCGGCGACCCTGTGGAAGAGATCAGCCCTTGGCCTCGGCCCAGTTCGAGCCCAGGGAGACGTCTACGACAAGCGGGACCTTCATCTCCGCCACGCCGGTCATCCCGGCGACCACGAGTTCGGTGGCGCGCTCAGTCTCCGCCTCGGGAACCTCGAAGACGAGTTCGTCGTGGACGGTGAGGATCATCTTCGTCCCCATGCGTTCCGCAGCGAGGGCTCGGTCGACCTCGATCATCGCGAGCT
This sequence comes from Actinomycetota bacterium, assembly GCA_050694195.1. Lineage (GTDB taxonomy): Bacteria > Actinomycetota > CADDZG01 > CADDZG01 > WHSQ01 > JBOGXG01. The sequence continues at coordinate 5,110 of JBOGXG010000157.1, forward strand.
TCATGATGTCGGCGGCCGAGCCCTGGATCGGAGCGTTCAAAGCCTGCCGCTCGCCGATCGCGCGCACGCGCGGGTTCCCGCTGCCGAGTTCCGGAAGGTAGCGACGCCGGCCGAACATCGTGGTCGTGAAGCCGTCGGCATGAGCCTGTTTCACGATGCGATCCAGGAACTCCGCAACCCCTTCGAAGACCTCGAAATAGGAGTCCATGATCCCGCGGGCCTCGTCGACGGGGATATTGAGTCTGTCCGCCAGACCGGGCGCCCCCATCCCGTAGGCG
>JBOGXG010000158.1:0-12261 GCA_050694195.1 Actinomycetota bacterium
CCGCATCTCGTTCCCATGGCGCGCGGCTTGGTCGTCACGGCCCGCGCGCGGATCACCGAGGCTCTCGATGACCGCGCCGCAAGCGACATCCTTCACAACGCCTATCAAACCGAACCATTCGTCGAAGTGATAGAGGGATGGCCGCAAACGAAAGCCGTGATAGGGACGAATCGGGCACATGTCTCGGCCCACGTCGACGCGCGCAACGGGTGGCTGGTGTGCTCGGCCGCGATCGACAACCTCGGCAAGGGGGCCGCAGGACAAGCACTGCAGAACGCGAACGTCTGCCTCGGCCTCGATGAGCAAGCCGGACTGGGCGCGGTGGGGGTGTGGCCGTGAGGTGGCCGGACGGGATCGGGAGCGGCGCCGTGCCCTGCGGCATCAAGGATGGTGATCTCGACCTCGGCGCCCTCGTGGCCGATCATCCCGTTGTCTGGACGGGGACCTTCACGAGGAACGCCGCGGCCGCGGCCCCCGTTGTCTGGTCGCGCTCTCTCCTCGGAGCCAAAGCGCGGGCGATCGTGGTGAATAGCGGAAACGCGAACGCCTGTACAGGAAGCAAAGGGCGCGAGGCGGTCGAGGCCACCGCGCGCGCGACCGCCTCGGCCCTCGGCTGCGATCCGCGTGAGGTGCTGATCGCGTCCACCGGACCCATCGGGATCTACCTACCGGTGACCAAGGTCGTCGATTCGATCCCTCGTCTGGTGCCGACGATCTCGACCGACGCGACGGAGTTCTCTCGGGCCATCCTCACCACGGATACGTCTCCCAAGACGGCCCAAGCCGTCGCGGGGAAGTCGACGATCATGGGGGTCGCGAAAGGCGCGGCGATGATCGCCCCCAACATGGCCACGATGCTCGCGTTCCTTGCGACGGATGCGGCGCTACCGCAGATCGAACTCGATCGTCACCTGCGCCGCGCGGTGAGCAGAACGTTCGACCGCATCTCCGTCGATGCTTGCGAGAGCACGAACGATTCGGTTTTCCTTCTGTCGACCGGGACGCGCGCCGTCGACCCCGCAGCCTTCGGATCGGCGCTCGAGGATGTCTGCAAGGACCTCGCCGAACAGATCGTCGGGGATGCCGAAGGCGCGGCCCGCATGATGCGCATCCAGGTCGAGGGTGCGGACACCGAGGAGTCGGCGGTGACGCTGGGGAAAGCGGTGGCCGCCAGCGCTCTCTGGCGGGCGGCCGTCAACGGCGGCGACCCGAACTGGGGCCGGGTCGTTTCGGCGCTCGGCTCGGTGCATCGTGGCATGGACCTCTCGAAGCTCGAGATCTCGGTCGGTCCCGAGGTCGTCTTCCGGAACGGTGAGCCCTGCGGTTCGCTCGATGTCGCGAGGAAGGCGATGGAGGAGCCGGAGTTCTCCCTCCTGTGCGTCGTCGGCGACGGGGCCGGCGCGGCCGAGATGCTGTCGGCCGACCTCTCCGAGGCCTATGTCGCGTTGAATGCCGAGGGATCGACGTGAACCCGACGACCGCGGCCCAGGCGGGTTCGAAGGCAGAGACGCTCGTCGAAGCGCTTCCGTACATCCGCTCCTACCGGGGGCAGACCGTCGTCATCAAGATCGGCGGTGCCGCTCTCAAGGATGCGAAGCACGCGGCATTGGTGGTCGACGACATCGCGCTGATGGTCCTCGTCGGGATCAACGTCGTTGTCGTGCACGGAGGTGGTCCCCAGGTGAGCGACGCGATGGCCGCCGCGGGGCTCCAGCCGAGCTTCGTGGGCGGCCTTCGGGTCACCGACGACGCTGCCATCGCGATCGTTCGGCAGGTGCTCGTCGGGACTATCAATCAGGATCTCGTGGCGCGTCTCGGGTCGGCCGGCCTTAGTCCCGTCGGGTTGTCCGGGATCGACGCCGCGCTGCTCCGAGCCGAGGTACAGCGCGGGCCCAACGGTGAGGATCTCGGCAACGTCGGGAAGGTGACGGAGGTGAACGCGACGCTGCTGAGCGCGCTCGTGGAGGATTCCTACACGCCCGTCATAGCTTCGATCGCGCTCGGTAGCGACGGGGCCGCCTTGAACGTCAATGCCGACGCCGTGGCCGGCGCCGTGGCCGCGGCGGTCGGCGCTACGAAGCTCGTCTACCTCACGAACGTCGAGGGTCTCTACCGGGATCTCGGAGACGCCGGAACCCTGGTGTCGGAGGTCAAAGCGGGCGAGCTTGCAGCGATGCTCGACCGGTTGTCCGAGGGGATGCGGCCCAAGGCGGGGTCGGCTCTCGACGCGCTGAACGGCGGCGTGGGGAAGGTGCACATCCTCGACGGGCGCGTCGATCATGCGCTTCTCCTCGAGGTCTTCACCGACGAAGGCATCGGTACGCAGGTGCTGCCGTGACCGGCTCCGTCGATCGCGTCATGCAGACGTACCTCCGCCAACCTGTGGAGTTCGTCTCGGGGCGCGGCGCCACCCTCGTGGACTCTCAGGGTCGTGAGTACATCGACATGGTCGCGGGGATCGCGGTCGTCGGGATCGGACACGCGCATCCCAGGGTCGCGGCCGCGATAGCCGACCAGGCAGCGGAGCTCATCCACGTCTCGAACCTCTACGCGACGCGGCCCGGTGCGGAGCTGGCGGAACGTCTCTACGGGCTCACCGGCATGCTCTCGTTCTTCTGCAACTCGGGGGCCGAGGCGATCGAATGCGCGATCAAACTGGCGCGCAAGTGGGGACGGATCCACAAACCGGACGTCGTTCCTCGCATCGTCTGCGCCGAGGGTGGGTTCCACGGCCGGACCCTGGGAGCCCTGACCGCCACCGGTCAATCGTCCAAGAAAACGGCGTTCGAGCCGCTGCCGGCCGGGTTCATGCACGTGCCGTTCGGAGATGAGGCGGCGCTGGCGGACGCGATGGGATCAGACGTCGTAGCGGTGCTCCTCGAACCGATCCAGGGTGAGTCCGGTGTGATCGTGCCGCCCGCTACCTATCTCGAGCGGGCGCGCGAGCTATGCGACCGCGGGGGGGCCCTCCTCATGCTGGACGAGATCCAAACCGGGTTGGGCCGGACGGGCTCGTGGTTCGCTCACGAGCATTCCGGCATCGCTCCAGACGTCATGTGCTTGGCCAAGGCACTCGCGTCGGGTCTCCCGATGGGCGCCTGCCTGGCGCGCGAGGATGTTTCGTCGGCGTTCGCGGTGGGCGACCACGGCAGCACGTTCGGTGGGGGCCCCGTTGTGTCCGCCGCGGCGCTCGCGACCTTAGACGTCATCGAAGCGGAAGGCCTCGTCGAGCGCGCCGAGGTGAATGGGAAACACCTGATTGCGCTCTTGGCGTCGGAGTTCGGCGACGATGCGGTCCGCGGGAAAGGTCTCCTGATCGGCGTCGGATTGGACGTCCCGGTGGCGCGAGACGTCGCTCGCGCGGCTCTCGATCGCGGCGTGCTCGTCAACGATCCGCTCCCCGATGTGCTCCGTTTCGTGCCTCCTCTCTCCATCACGGAGGAGGAGATCGAACGAGGGGTCGAGGTCGTGGTCGAAGCGTGGCGATCGACCAAGCAAGGACCGTCTCGATGAGATCCGTGCGTCGTCGCGACCTTCTCCGGATCTTGCATGAAGGCCGCGCGTCTAGTCAGAACGAGATCGTCGAAGCCCTAAGGAGGGCCGGACACGACGTCACTCAGGCGACGGTATCGAGAGACCTGCGGGCGGTGGGGGCGACAAAGGTTCGTGTCGACGACACGATCGTTTATAGGTTGGCGGACGAGATACCGCACGGGAACGGCGGGGACCTCATCGCGAGGAACCTCGATCGGAACCTGGCGGATTTCGCGATCGACATCAACGCCGCGGGTAACCTCATCATCGTTCGCACCGCCCCCGGACACGCATCGGCCGTTGCGCGCGCGATCGACCTGGCGGGGCTCGATGAGGTTGTAGGTACGGTGGCCGGAGACGACACGATCTTCGTCGCGACTCCTTCAGGAGAGATCGCATCCGGATTGACGTCGGCCTGGCTTGGGAAAACCGAGGGTTCGGAGGTGGCGTCATGAAGAAGGTCGTGCTCGCTTATTCGGGAGGTCTCGATACCTCCGTCGCGATCCCCTGGTTAAGGGAGCAAGGTTACGAGGTCGTCGCCGTGGCTGTTGATGTCGGTCAGCCCGGCGACCTCGGCGCCGCGATCGAGCGCGCCGGCCGTTTGGGAGCGGTCGAAGCGCGAGTGGTCGACGCGCGCGATCGATTCGTGTCGGAGTTCGCCATCCCCGCACTCAAGATGAACGCCCTCTACCAGGGGCGCTATCCGCTCGTCTCGGCCCTTTCCCGCCCACTGATCTCTCAGGTGCTAGTCGAGGTCGCGACCGAGACCGGTGCAACCGCGGTGGCGCACGGCTGTACGGGGAAAGGGAACGACCAGGTCCGCTTCGAGGTCTCTCTGTCCGCGCTGGCACCCGACGTCGAGGTGCTCGCGCCGGTCCGCGACTGGGGGATGAGTCGCGACGAGACGATCGCCTATGCGGCCGAACGCGACCTCCCCATTACGACCACGAAGGCGTCGCCTTACTCGATAGACGAGAACCTGTGGGGGAGAAGCATCGAATGCGGCGTCCTCGAAGACCCGTGGGCGGCCCCGCCGGAGGACATCTACGAGATGACGGCCGTGTCGGGGCCCGGGCCCGCTCCTCGCGACGTCGAGGTCGGTTTCGAGAGCGGCGTTCCGATGTCGATCGACGGTGAGTCTCTCTCCGCGAGCAACGCGGTCGTCGCGCTGGGGAAGATCGCCGGCGAATTCGGTTTCGGACGCGTCGATCTGATAGAGGACAGGCTCGTCGGGATCAAGTCGCGGGAGATCTACGAGGCGCCCGGCGCTCTCGCCTTGATAACAGCGCACCGCGACCTCGAGTCCCTCACACTGGAGCGCTCCGTCGCGCGCGAGAAGCGCCGGCTGGAATCGGTGTGGGCCGATCTCGTTTACGAAGGTCTCTGGTTCTCCCCACTGCGGGTCGCGATCGACGCATTCACCGCGACGACCCAAGCCTCCGTGACCGGAGACGTGCGGCTGCGCTTCACGCACGGCGCGTGCAGTCCGGTCGCCCGCCGCTCACCGGCCTCGTTGTACGACAGATCGCTCGCTACCTACGACACCGACGATGCTTTCGATCATTCGGATGCCGCCGGGTTCGTGAGGCTGTGGGGACTCCCCACCACCACCTGGGCGCGCGTCCATCCGGATGAGTGACGAGCGAAAGATGCTCTGGGGTGGGCGCTTCACGGCCGGCCCGCATCCCGAGATGTTCCGCCTCACCGCTTCGACCGATGTCGACACGGAACTGCTGGAGGACGATCTCGCGGTCACGAAGGCACACGCCAGGACCCTGAGAGCCGCCGGTCTCCTCGAGGGGCCCGCCCTCGCCGGAGTCGACGATGCCTGCGATTCGATACTCCAAGAGTGGCAGAGCGGGTTGCTCGACGCGGATCCGTCCGATGAGGACGTTCATTCGCTCGTTGAGCGCGAGCTCACCGATCGGCTCGGCGACATCGGGGCGCGCATACACGCGGGCCGCAGCCGGAACGACCTCGTGGCGACCGATCTCAGGCTCTGGTGCCGTCGTCGCGCGACCGAACTGGCCGCGTCGGTAGCCGACCTGATCGGCGCGCTCACCGACGTAGCCGCCGGCCACACGACGACATTGATGCCCGGGTACACGCACCTCCAGCGGGCTCAGCCGGTGTCTCTCGGATTCCACCTCGCCGCGCACGGACATGCGTTCCTTCGCGATCGCGACCGTTTGCTGCGCGCCGCCGCGGCGGCCGACGTCTCACCTCTCGGAGCGGGTGCGCTCGCGGGAACCACCCTTCCGTTGGATCCGAGAGTGGCCGCCGAGGAGCTGGGTTTCGCGGCGACCTTCGCCAACGCGATGGATGCGGTGTCCGATCGCGACTTCGTCGTCGAGCTCGTCGGCGCGTGCAGCTTGTTCGCGGTCCATGCGTCGCGCCTCGCGGAGGAGATCGTCCTGTGGACATCGTCGGAGTTCGGCTTCGCTCGGCTCGCGGAGGAGTGGTCGACGGGATCCAGCATGATGCCTCAGAAGCGGAACCCCGATCTCGCGGAGTTGGTGCGCGGGCGCGCGGGGGCCGCAGCCGGAGACGTGGCGGCGCTGCTGGCGCTCATCAAGGGACTTCCCCTCGCCTACGACCGGGATCTCCAGGAGGACAAGGCGATCGTGTTCCGCGCGGCCGAGCGGGCCGCCGACATCACGGTGGGCATGAGCGCCCTGGTCGTGTCTCTGTCGTTCGACGTGGACCGTATGGCGGAGGCCGCCGGCGGGGCCGGGACGTGGGCGACCGATGTCGCGGAGGCCCTCGTCATGCGAGGCGTTCCGTTCCGCGCGGCGCATCACGCGGCCGGCGTACTGGTGGCTCGCCTCGAGGCGGCCGGGCTCGCGCTGGCCGAGGCTCCGGCGGAGTTGCTGACGGCCTGTCACCCGGCGTTGACCACGGACGATCGCTCCCTCGGCGACCCGCGCCGTAGCCTGGAGGCTCGTTCCGGGCCGGGAGGTACGTCCCCCGAGCGCGTCGTGGCACAGATAGAAGGTCTACGCGCCGCGCTCTCCTGACGCCGCGGGGGTCCGGCGACGAAGGAAGGTAGGACGCCCCGTCGAACCCTTCCGACATGAGATACCTACGAGCCCTCACCGCCGTCTGTTCACTCCTCCTGATCGTGTCCGCTGCCGCCGGTGCGGCCCCCGCACGGGATTCCGCGCCGCTGAAAGGTGAGGGCGAGGGCCTGAAGATCGTGGCCAACATCCCTTATGCCGGCGGGACCGATATGGAGTTCGCGACGATCAAAGGGCGCGACTACGCGTTCGCAGCGTCGGCTCCGGGCGTTGGGGGGGCCGAGCATGGAGCGCTTCGCGTGATCGACGTCACGAAGCCGGAGCGTCCCAAGCTGAAGGCGACGCTGGCCTGTTCTCTCTACCAAGGAGACGTTCAGCTCTCCCACGACGAGAAAACGCTCATCCTCGCCGCGGACAGCGCGGGCGGCCCCGACTCCTGCCTCGCGGTCGGGAAGTCCGGTTTCATGACGATCGACATCTCGAACCCGCTGAAGCCGAAGCCGGTCGGGTTCGCAGAGATCGCCCGTGGATCGCACAACACGACGGCGCACCCGACGAAGCCGTTCGTCTACAACTCCGACTCCGATCAGACCAACAGAGGCAACATCGAGATCTGGTCGATCAAGAACCCGGCGAAGCCGGAGAAGGTCGCCGACTTCGCCACCGTGACGCACAGTCCCCACGACATCTCCTTCAACGAGGACGGCACGCGTGCGGTGACCGCGGCTCGAACGCACTTCGACATCCTGGACACCACCGACCCCGCCGCTCCCACGCTGTTGTTCAAGGGTCAGTGTCCCGGTTGCTACCTCACTCACGACGCGAAGTTCACGCCCGACGGCAGCCACATCATCTTGGGCGACGAGGCCGGTGGCGGCGGTTCTTACCCGTGCCCGGGTGGCGCTCTCTACTTCTATGAACTGCAGGGCACCGAGGACCAGCCGGTAGCGGTTCTCGCCGGCGTGTACGAGCCGAACGAGCTCGTGTTCGCCCGCGACGGCCAGACCGGCCCGGCATCCTGCACCTCGCACGTCTTCGACATCTCGGAGGACTCGTCGAAGCTGGCGATCTCGTGGTACTCGGCCGGAACGCGCTATCTCGACATCTCGACCTCGACGGGAGTCACCTTGGGCGAGAACCGTGCGCACGAGGGACCCGCGGAGCTCGGCTGGTTCATGCCGGACGGCGGCGTGACGTGGTCGTCCAAATTCTTCAAGGGCCCCTACATCTACTCCAACGACGAGTTCCGCGGCTTCGACGTTTTCAAGATCCAAAAGAAGGGATAGCCGCTCCCCGCGTCGTAGAACTGCCTGGCTTGGATGACTGAGCAGGGAAGGAGCGGGATGAGACGACTGCGAGCGTTACTCGTGGTGGCAGGCATGACCGCGTCGCTGTGGCTCGTGGGGGCGCCTGCCCACGCAACGGAGTGCAGGAAGAAGGTTTGTCCTCCTCCGTGCCAGGTGAACGAGGAGATATACATCGACGAGAACGGCAACGTCGGGTGGGGCGGCAGCGGGAACCCCTTCGACTGTTACTTCTAGGGAGAAGGAGGAGCGATGCGGCGTATCAAGGCGGTATTGGCGACGGCGTGTGTGGCGGCGTCCATGTGGATCGTGGCGACACCGGCGCCGGCCGGCGCTTGCGACCGGCAGCCCTGCCACGCGGTGTGCAAGGTCAATAAGCCGACCGTGGACGAATCCGGGACGATCACCCTCCCGAACCGTTTGATCGACTGCTACTACTAGACAAACCGAGCATCGGATCACGAGAGGGCCCTTCGGGGCCCTCTCGTTCGCTCCCCGCCCGTGTTTGACGGGGGGTGCGCGGCTCCGTAGAATACGCAGGCTGTCGTTTCGGAATAGGTCAGGATCTTCGATGGTTGAGATTTCTCGAGGGGTACCCGCCTAGCGGCTCGCATCTCGCATGCCCGCAGGTGACCCCGCCGGAGACGTTTGGGCCGGCGGGTTTTTTTTGCCCCGAGGGAGGTCTCGCCACGAGATCCGCACCTACTTCCGGAACAGGAACCTTGGAAACTCCATAGCGAGCGCGAGCATCAATACCAAGCTATAAAGAGCGTACGGTGGATGCCTTGGCGCTAGGAGCCGACGAAGGACGCGGTAGGCTGCGATAAGCCTCGGGGAGGTGCCAAACAACCTTTGATCCGAGGATGTCCGAATGGGGAAACCCACCAGCGGTCATGCGCTGGTACCCAGGTCTGAACACATAGGGCCTGCGGAGGGAACCGGGTGAACTGAAACATCTAAGTAACCCGAGGAAGAGAAAGTAAATAACGAGTCCCTGAGTAGCGGCGAGCGAAACGGGATCAGCCCAAACTCTCTACGTGTTAAAGCCTTGCAGCGTTGCGTGGAGAGGGTCGTGGGACCCATCTGATCGGGTGCAAGACCGATCAAGGAGTTACAAAACCAGTAGCTAGTCGAATTTTCTGGAAAGTTAGGCCACAGAAGGTAATAGTCCTGTAGGCGAAAGCTAACTGGTCTCCTGATGGTGTTCCCAAGTAACACGGAGCCCGAGAAATTCCGTGTGAATTTGCGAGGCCCACCTCGTAAGGCTAACTACTACCTAGCGACCGATAGTGAACCAGTACCGTGAGGGAAAGGTGAAAAGTACCCCGGGAGGGGAGTGAAATAGCACCTGAAACCGTGCGCTTACAAACAGTGGGAGCGTCGTTGCGCGAACTTCGGTTCGCGTAACTGTGACCGCGTGCCTTTTGAAGAATGAGCCGGCGAGTTACTCGTACGTGGCAAGGTTAAGGAGAGATCCGTAGCCGTAGCGAAAGCGAGTCTTAATAGGGCGTCCTAGTCGCGTGCGGTAGACCCGAAGCCGAGTGATCTACCCATGGGCAGGTTGAAGCGGAGGTAAGACTCCGTGGAGGACCGAACCCACCAGGGTTGAAAACCTGGGGGATGACCTGTGGATAGGGGTGAAAGGCCAATCAAACTCGGTGATAGCTGGTTCTCCCCGAAATGCATTTAGGTGCAGCGTCACGCGTTCAGTTGCGGTGGTAGAGCACTGGATGGGCTAGGGGCCCTACAAGGTTACCGAACTCAACCAAACTCCAAATGCCGTAACTCCAGAGCGTGGCAGTGAGACTGCGGGGGATAAGCTCCGTAGTCGAGAGGGAAACAGCCCAGATCGCCAGCTAAGGTCCCTAAATCTTCGCTAAGTGGAAAAGGATGTTGAGTTGCCCAGACAGCCAGGAGGTTGGCTTAGAAGCAGCCACCCTTGAAAGAGTGCGTAACAGCTCACTGGTCGAGTGATTCGGCGCCGACAATGTAGCGGGGCTAAGCGAAGTACCGAAGCTGCGGGATTGCGTCGTCTTTAGACGGCGTGATCGGTAGGGGAGCGTTGTGTTGGCCGTGAAGCTTCGTCGTAAGACGAGGTGGAGCAGACACAAGTGCGAATGCCGGCATGAGTAGCGAAACGGGAGCGAGAAACTCCCGCGCCGTATGTCCAAGGGTTCCTGGGGAAGGTTAATCCGCCCAGGGTAAGTCGGGACCTAAGCCGAGGCCGAGAGGCGTAGGCGATGGACAACTGGTTGATATTCCAGTACCACCACACGCGCGCCCACCCCGAAGCACGTTGCTAAGGAAACCCCTTCGGGGGCTACCGACCCACGTGTTCTAGGGGAGCGAAGGGGTGACGAAGGAGGGTAGTCGGACCCACGCGTTGGTTGACGTGGGGTAAGCAGGTAGGGAGGCCCCCTAGGAAAATCCGGGGGGCCATTAATCCTGAGATGCGATGCCGACCCGCTTGAGGGGAAGCCGATCAGCCCATGCTTCCGAGAAAAGCCTCTAGCGAGCTCGTGTGGTGCCCGTACCCCAAACCGACTCAGGTGGACAGGTAGAGAATACCGAGGCGATCGAGCGAACTCTGGTTAAGGAACTCGGCAAATTGGCCGCGTAACTTCGGGATAAGCGGCGCCATCTGCGGTGTAGGACTTCGCGTCCGAGGCTGCGGATGGTCGCAGAAACCAGGCCCAAGCGACTGTTTACTAAAAACACAGGTGCGTGCTAAGTCGAAAGACGCCGTATACGCACTGACGCCTGCCCGGTGCCGGAAGGTTAAGGGGAAGGGTTAGTTGGGTTTCGGCCCAACGAAGCTCTGAACCTAAGCCCCGGTAAACGGCGGCGGTAATGGTTATCAGTTGCCGCCCTAGACGGGTGACCGTCTAGACAACAACCTTGCTAAATGCTGGAACGTCCGAGTATCCGGCGGTACTCGTTTGTGTCACACCCCCTGACTAGGGTGAGGACATGAGCAGTGAAAATCCGACCGGTGCGGAAAATCAGCAGGAAAGACCGTTTGACGGAAGGGATCGGATTCGTTCGAGAAGTTCGATCACTGCATATCCGTGAAACGGAATCCTCAGAGGCCATACGCAAGGCTCTCCATAGAACGAGCGGAGATGAAGAGATGGTCCATGCCGTGTGGCGACATGCGGAGGACGCAGAACTATAACCGTCCTAAGGTAGACGACCCTTGTGTGCAGCAAGGGGTGCTGCCCCTCTCAACGGTGACGTTGATGAGTGCAGCCGGCTAAATGCTGGAAAACCCGGTGTATCTGGTCGGTACTCGTCGTTATATGTCACACCCTGTCAATACGTTGTGTGGCATGAGCGGCAGTGACAATCCGAGCGGTGTGTGGCTGACAAGGGCTACGCCGGAAAATCAGCAGGAAAGACTCAGGACGATCGGATGGGTCGTGGGTTTCGTAGATGGAGAGGGTTGTTTCAGCTGTTCCATCTACCGGAATCACAAGATGACTCTCAAATGGCAGGTCAGACCCGCTTTTGACGTGGTTCAAGGAGAGTCAAGCCGTGATGTGCTCGAAGATCTGCAGCGATTCTTCGGCTGCGGGAAGGTCTACATCAACCGTAGGCGTGACAACCATAAGGAGGACCTCCTTCGGTTCAACGTCTATCGGTTCGAGGATCTCCGCACCAAGATCGTGCCGTTCTTTCGAGAAAACCCACTTCGAACTTCGAAACGAGAGAACTTTGAGAAGTTCGCACGAATCATCGAGTTAATGGAGCTTCGTCGACACATGTCACTAGACGGCATCGTCGAGTTAGCGAAGATCCAACAGACGATGAACCATCGGAAACCATCCGAAGTACTGAGAATCCTCAGAGACCATACGCCGGCCCTCTTTTGAATCGTTTCGATAGAGGATGAGATGGTCCGAGCCCTGCGGCGACGTAGGGAGGTCGGCAGAAATGACCGACCCGCCAGCGAGTCGTTGGTCGACAAGTAACAGAGATTCCTTCTGGAATCGTTCTCAGCGAAATTCCTTGTCGGGTAAGTACAAGGAGCACCCAAACTTGCCCCTTCAGCGAGCGATCGCTGAAGACAATCCGGCTAATAACGGGGAAGCCCCCATTCAACTCGAGCGGGTGATCCCGTGGGAAGTCGAGAGCGCGAGCTCTTTGACCCCGTAACGACTGAGGCGAAAGCCGAGATGGAGCTCCACTGTCGAAAGACAAATCTAAGGAGTCCATAAGACGCCGGCCCTCTGTTCAACAGAGGTGAAGGGATAGTCTGCGCCGCTGGTAACAGCGGACGAACGTGAAGTTCCGACCTGCACGAATGGCGTAACGACTTGGGCACTGTCTCAACCAGAGACTCGGCGAAATTGCAATACGAGTAAAGATGCTCGTTACCCGCGGAAGGACGGAAAGACCCTAGGACC
>JBOGXG010000159.1:0-4881 GCA_050694195.1 Actinomycetota bacterium
ACCCGACACCGTGCCCCAGCGAGTGCCAGAACCCCTCGATCAGCGGATCGGAGCCGGTGTGATGGTCGAAAGTCGGGAAGCCTTGCGAGTGGAAGTACTCGACGACCTTCGAGTGCACATCCTTCGAGCCCGGCTTGATCGCTTCGTAGGCGATCTCGAGCGCGGTGCGACAGTGTGCGTGCAGTTTCTCGAGCTCGCCCGAGGCAGTGCCGGGGACGAACGTGCGCGTCATGTCGGTGAAAACGCCGGTACGACGATCGCGCGGGTAACAGTCGATGATCACCGATCGATCCGGCAGGATCGGGCCGGCCCCGATCTCATGGCCCTTCAAACAGGCATCGCCCGAATGAACGATGATCTCCTCGCTCTCGGCCCCCTGGGTTAAGAGCTCCGCCGCCATCGCAGTTCGGATCCACTCCGCGGTCAGGATCTCGCCTTCGAAGCGCAGACTCCGGTCGTTCGTGGGCTCCGCCTCTCGCAGCATTCGCGCCGCGGTCAGCATCGCGGTGTCGGCCGCTCGCTGAGCGCGCTCGGCCCCCTCGAGTTCCCACGGGCTCTTCCTCCGGCGCCGCAGGGCCCAGGCGTCCCGATCGACGGTCACTTCGATGCCCTTGCCGCGCAGATAGTCCGCCTCGAGGAGCCGGAAGGCGGGCGGAACAGAGACGGCGGTCACACCGGCCCGCCCCAGAGCGCGGACGGCCAGTTCGGCCATGAGGAAACCGTCCGGGAACGACTCGTCCTTGATGAGGTCGGCGGCGCCGAGGTCGTGGACGTTCCAGAACTCGTCCACGACGTCCTCGCGCTGGGCGAAGATCTCCTCCTCCAGAGGGGACCCGATGACGATCCGGGTGCCGTCCCGCTCGAGGAAGATGAGGTCGTCCATGACGGCTTCGCCGATCTCGTGGCGCATCTCGGCGCTGGAGATCGCATCGTCGATGAGCAGGAAGGTCGTCATGGAAGGGGCATCCTAACGGGCAGCCCGCGCTCCAAGAGAGCGCGTTTGGCATCGGTTACGGAGAACCCTTCGAAATGGAAAACCGATGCCGCGAGAGCCGCCTCGGCCGCTCCGAGCTGGGGATCGACGGCATCGGCCAAGTGGCCGGGCTCCCCGGCCCCCCCGGACGCGATGACAGGCACGGGAACGGCGGTCGCGACCGCACGCGTGAGGTCGAGGTCGTACCCGAGGTTCGTCCCGTCGCGGTCCATGGAGGTGAGGAGGATCTCGCCGGCACCTCTCTCGCAGCCCTCCTCCGCCCACGAGACGGCGTCGCGACCGGTCGGTGTGCGACCTCCCTCGATGAAAACGCTCCACGATCCCGTTCGGTCCTCGCGCTTCGCATCGATAGCGAGGACGATCGCCTGGCTCCCGAACTCGTCGGCCGCCCTACGGATGAGGTCGGGCGTGCGCAGAGCGGCCGTGTTGATCGCTACCTTGTCGGCACCCGACCGCAGCAATCGCCTGACGTCGTCGACGCTCCGCACACCGCCGCCGACCGTCAACGGGATGAAGACCGTCTCCGCCGTCCGGGCCGCCACGTCGAGGATCAGGTGGCGCTTCTCGTACGAGGCGGTGATGTCGAGGAACACGACTTCGTCGGCGCCCTCCACGTCGTAGCGGCGCGCCAGCTCGACGGGGTCTCCCGCATCGCGGATGTCCACGAAGCGCACGCCCTTCACGACCCTGCCCCTGTCCACGTCGAGACAGGGCACGATCCTCTTCGCCAGCACTAGCGAGCCTTCCCTAGCTCTTCGTGAGCCGGGCGGTGAGGTGGCCCTGGAGGGGCTGGCCCACCGCCTCCATCGCGATCTCGTACTCCAGCAGGGATGACGAGGAACGATAGATGCGGTGGACGCGGCGGATGTCCTTCGCCGACGCGGTCGGCACGAAGGCGACGGAGGTCAGATCGATCGACTCGCCGACCCGCGAGCCCTCCAACACCTCCACGCCGCCGAAGCTATGCGCGAGCACGACCTCGATCGCCCCGTCGGGCCGAGGGCGCCAGAAACCGCTCTCCGAATGTGCGGGCGTCTCGTCATCAAGCCGCCAACTCCTCTGCACGTAGGCGAGGAACGGCTTACCTACGTGAGAGAACGTCGTCTCCTCTCGGTATCCGAACCGATCGATGGTCGGATAGAACCCCTCGCCTTCGCCCGTCCACGTTCCGATGAGGCCGGACAGCGGGGCGCAGTCGGGGTGGAGCCGGACCGACTCGGCCACGGGCGTCATCCCCGCGGTTCGACCAGGGGAGGCTCGTCGCGTCCGGCCGCGGCCTCGTCGGCGGCCAGCATCGCCTCTCCGACCGTGAACTTGTTCTCGTACAGAGCCCGCCCGATGATCGCCCCCTCGATCCCGCGCGACCTGAGTCGAGCTACCGCTTTCAGTTCCTCGATCGAGCCGATGCCTCCGGAAGCGACGACGGGGAGAGCGGTGGCCTCCGCCAACCGGAGGAGACCGTCGATATCCGGCCCCGCCATGGTCCCGTCGCGCCCGACATCCGTATAGATGAAGTGGGCGACGCCCGCACCCTCGAACGCCTTCACCGCCTCTAACAGCGGGATGCCCGTGCCGACGGTCCACCCGTGGGAGGCGAGCTCTCCGCCCTTGGCATCGAGGGAAACCGCGATCCGCTCGCCGAAGCGCGCGCATGCCTTCGCCATGGCATCGGGATCCTCCAGCGCGACCGTCCCGAGGACCGCGCGATTCGCTCCGGCCGCAATGACCTCTTCGACATCATCGAGCGTGCGCATCCCCCCGCCCGCCTGCACCGGACAGGAGGCGACGCGGACCACCTCGAGGACGAGCTCGCGGTTCGCGGGGATGCCGGTCTTCGCCCCATCCAGATCGACGATGTGCAGCCACCGAGCACCGGCCCGCGCGAAGCCGATGGCAACCTTCACCGGATCGTCCGAATAAACGGTCTCGGTCCCGAACCGGCCTTGCAACAACCTGACGCAGCGACCCTCCGAGATATCGACCGCCGGGTAGACGATGAAGCTCATCCGTTCTCGACCCACTTCCTCAGGAGTTCGATGCCGCTCTTCCCGCTCTTCTCGGGATGGAACTGGACGGCGAGCAGGGAACCATCCTCCACCCATGCTGCGAACCGCTCACCGTGCTCGCACCATCCCGCGACCATGGCCGCATCCTCAGGATGCACGGCGTACGAGTGATCGAAATAGAAGTACGTATCGTTCACCGTGTTCCATCCGATGTGCGGCACCGGCACCCTATTGGGTAACCGGGTCACCTTGCCTCCGAATACGCCGAGACCGTCGCCTCCTCCTCCCTCCTCGCTGTAACCGAAGAGCACCTGCATCCCGAGACAGATGCCGAGGAACGGCCTGTCGGAGCGGGCCCATCCGGCCACGAGGTCGGCGGCGCCGATCTGTGTGATGTTCTCCATGCAGCGGCCGAAGATCCCCTGACCGGGTACGCACAGCGCGTCGGCTCCCTCTATCTCCCGTGGCTCCGCGGTCACGACAACGGACGCGCCGGCCGCCTCCAGAGCCTTCGCAACGCTCCTGAGGTTGCCCATCCCGTGATCGAGGACGGCGACCCTCATCGGTGCTCCACTAGAGACTGCCTTTGGTCGACGGGACGGCATCGCCCGCACGAGGATCGATCGATACCGCGTCGGCTAGGGCGCGGGCGAACGCCTTGAAGATCGCTTCCACCGAGTGATGAGCGTTCCGGCCCTGCAGAAGCGTCACGTGCAGCGTCAACCCCGCGCTGCGGCAGAGTGCCTGAAAGAACTCTTCGGTCAGCACGACCTCGTACTGGCCGATCATCTCGGCCGGGAGATCGGCGGAGTAGACGAGGAGCGGACGCCCGGAGATGTCGAGCGCGACCTGCGCGAGGGCCTCTTCCATGGGGACGAGTGCATCGCCGTAGCGGCGGATCCCTCGCTTATCACCCAACGCCTCGGCCAGCGCGGCACCGAGCGCGATGCCCGTGTCCTCCACCGTGTGATGGGCATCGATCTCGAGGTCTCCCTCGGTCGCGATCCGAAGCCCGAGGCGGCCGTGGCGACCAACCTGATCGAGCATGTGATCGAAGAACGGCACCCCCGTCGCGACTGTCACCTCGCCTCCGTCGAGGCCGACGCGCACGGACACCCGTGTCTCGGACGTGACCCTTTCGATGGCCGCCGCGCGCTCAGTCACCGAGCACCTCTCGCATCGCGCCTAGGAAGGCATCGGTCTCCTCCGGCAGCCCGGCGGTGACTCGGAGACAGCGCTCCAGTCCCGGCATGCCCGCGTAGCTCCGTACGAGCACATCGCGTTCCAAAAGGCCCTCCCATACGGCGTCGGGATCGCCTACCTCGAAGAGCACGAAGTTCGCCTGGGAGGGATGGGACATGACGCCCATCGCCTGCAGCTCCACGGCTATCCGATCTCGTTCGTCGGCGAGCGCGCCGACCGCTTCCAGCATCCGGTCGCGATGGCGAAGCGCCGCGATGCCGAACGCCTGCGAGATAGACGACAGGTTGTAGGGCAGACGCACCTTCGCAAGTTCCGCGACCAACCCGGGGTCGGCGAGCATGTAACCGAGCCGGACGCCGGCGAGGCGCCACGCCTTGGAGAACGTTCGCGTCACGATCAGACCGGGAGTGTTGCGGAGCAGTGAGGTGGCGCTCCTCCCCGTCGCCCCGAACTCGATGTAGGCCTCGTCGACCACGACCAGGCCGGGCGCCTCACCGAGGAGAGCCTCTATCGTCCCCAGCGCCTCGAGGTTGCCGGTCGGGTTATTGGGCGAACAGGCGATCACTATGTCCGGGCGTTCCAGCCGCAGCCGATCGACGGCCTTATCCAGATCGATCGCGAAGTTGTCGTCGCGCGCCTGGGAGATCGTCCTCGTACCGGTGATGCGTGGGATAAGCG
>JBOGXG010000160.1:0-12171 GCA_050694195.1 Actinomycetota bacterium
GCTGGCGTCGGACAAGGACCGCGACGAGCACGAGCAAGCGGTCGATTCCGTGACCGGACCGCTGGCCGAGATCTGCTCGTCGCTCGATGTCTCCCGGCCCGGACTCCTTACCTTGCCGAACGTTCACCACATCGCCACGCGGGTCGAGGGGGAACTTGCCGGCGACCTCAGCGCGCTGGAGATCGCCGGGATCCTCCATCCCACGGCTGCGGTCTGCGGGACCCCCACGGAGGGAGCCCTCGCTGCGATCCGGTCACTCGAAGGGATGGATCGGGGGCGCTACGCGGGCCCGGTCGGCTGGATGGACGCACGAGGGAACGGCGAATGGGCCATCGCTCTGAGATGCGCCGAGATCCAGGGCGCCAGGGGCCGCCTGTTCGCCGGCGGCGGACTGGTGGCCGCCTCCGAGCCGGCCGCCGAGTTGGAGGAAACCAGGCTCAAGTTCAGGGCGATGATGTCGGTCCTCGAGGGCGCCTAGAACTTTCCACGTCCGCCACAGGAAAAAGCGGACGAAATGTCGAACCTCAACCTCCAGGGCGGAGCCTCCCCTTATGCGGCCGAGCCCACCTCCATCGCTCGTAGACAGGAGAGGCCAGATGCGCCGCGTCTTTCGAATGATCCTCGTTCCGTTCCTCGTCGGAGGGCTCATCCTGGGCGCCGCCTGGGCGGGAGCGGGCCTTACTCCCGCGCCCGACGTTCCGGCTGCAGCCGAGAAGATCGAGCCGAAGGAGAGGAAGGCGTCCGTCAAGCAGATCGACGCCGCCTCTGCCGAGGGGGCCGCGGTAGCCGACCTCGCCCCCCTTCCCAACGGCCTCGTTTACGCGGGCGCCTCCAAGATCTCGATGTTTCCTCGTCCCGAGGATTACGACGGCGTGTGGGAAACAGACCCTGCCAAGTGCGAAACCATGTCGGCCAACTTCTTCTCCAACCTTCCGGACAATCTGAATCACGCCGCGAATGCCGGAAGCCCGTGGCCCGAGAACCCCAACTGCCTCTACATGGGGGGCTTCAGTATCGGGCCCGTCAATTCGATCGAAACCTGGGATGAGACCTACGGCTTGTGGGTTCGAACGTTCGCGGTCAGCGACGGGAAGGACACGCTCGTTCTGACCGTCCTCGACGGTGAGGGGTATTTCTGGGACTACCAGAAGAAGTGCACCGATTGCGGCGCCAAACAACTCGGGCAGCAACTCGGTCAGGAGTTGGGGATCGATCCGGCGGGCATCGTCATAGCGGCGACGCACTCTCACGCGGCCCCCGAGTTCATCGGCGGGTGGGGTTTCGTACCGGACTGGTACATGACGCAGATCAAGGACACCATCAAGAAGAGCGTGACGGACGCGGTGACGTCCATGCAGCCGGCGGTCCTCGAGACCGGCGAGCTCCTGGCACGCCCGTTCAACTCCGAGCGACGCGACACGTACCGTTCCGCGGAGGAGCAGGAACTGACCTACCTCCGCGCCCTCGCGTTGAACGGCAGCAGCGGGAAGCCGCATCCGACCCAACCGCAGACCATCGCAACGGTGGGTGCTTACGCGGCCCACCCGACGACCGTCGGCACGAACGACAACCAGGCTTCCGCCGACTGGGTCGGACCCTTCGAGAAGGGGCTCGAGGATCGATTCGGGGGCATCGGTCTCCACTTCATGACCGGGCTCGGCAACATGTCGGCGTCCGGAGGGCAACAGATGGGGGCGAGGCTCGCGGACATCGTTCCGGTCCCCGGTTCCGGTATCACGTTGACGAACACCGATATCAAGGTGGCGCAGGAGACGTGGGCCCAGCCCGTGACCAACGCGCCTCTGTCGGCCTTGGGTCTGCCCGGCTTCTTCGATCGCAGGTTCAATCAGTCACCCGCGCAGGTCCAGGTGAACAAGGATCAGGCGCAGAAGGACGAAGAGGGCGAACAGGGAACCGCGCCGTGCGTGTCGGGATCGCCTGTTTCGGTCGAGCTACCCGTAACGGCGGCGACGATCGGCGATCAGTTCGCGCTCAGCACCGCCCCCGGGGAGGTGTTCTCGAACCTAACGAACACCCTCAAGGAGGAATCCGGTGCGTTGGTCACGATGCCGCTCGCACAGGCGAACGACGCGCTCGGCTACATGCCGCAGAGCTTCGAACTGAATCCGGTGGGGCAGCAGGGTCTCGGTTTCGTCGCCGGCGGAGTACTGATCGTCAACTACGAGGACTCGTACTCGATCGACAAGTGCGTCGGCGACATGGTCCTCGAGACGACGATCGGCCTCTTCCGGGAACTCCGTCGCTAGCCTCCTAGCTCTGCCCGAGCGCTTGGGCGACCACGGTGTTCAGGGTCCGGTGGATGCGGACGTTGTCGGCGCGGTCTGTTCTCAGCTCGACCAGCGTCACGCCGTTCGGTTTGAGCGCGTTCTCGAGGTCATCCGGGGTTGCTGCGAGGATGAAGTTGCAGCCGTGCAGAGCGGCCAGGTCGCCGAAGTCGATCCCTTGGGGGGTGCCGAAGAGTTTCTCGAAGTGCTCCGGCAAGCTCGCCTGCGGCAGGAACGAGAAGATGCCGCCGCCGTCGTTGTTCACCACGACGAACGTCAGATCAACGTTCGCCCTCGCGGCCGTCATGAAGCCCGTGTGATCGTGGAGAAGCGAGAGATCGCCGCATAAGGCATAGGTCGGCTCCCGCGTAGCCAGAGCCACGCCGAGGGCCGTCGAGGGGAAACCGTCGATGCCGTTAACGCCCCTGTTCCCGTAGAAACGGATCCCGGTGCGAGGGCGCGCGAACCATTCGACGTCGCGAAAGGGCATCGAGGCCCCCACCAGGAGTGAGCTCCCGTCGGGCACCCCGGCAACGACATCGCGGGCGATCCGGGGTTCTGTCGGGCCGTGTGCATCGAGCCAGCCGTCGAGCGCGCGGCGCGCGATCGAGTCGGCGCGGCGCCACGCATCGAGCCACGCGCCGGGGGCGGGATCCGGCGCGCGCTCGATCAGATCCTCGAAGAGGGCTCGTGGTTCGGCGGCGATGATCCGGCTCGTCGACCTGTCGGGGTCGAGCCAGGCCCCGTCGCTATCGACGAGTACCTGGTCGGTGCAGCCGCCGACGAACGCCTGCAGCGCTTTCGATATGCCGAGAGCACCGATCCGCAGAACGACGTCGGGTCGATGGTCGCCGACGAACGGCTCGTGACGGAGGAGGGCGTCGTAGGTCGAGATGACGTCGTCGGCGGTCCGGAGGTTCGACAGGGGATCGGCCAGAAGGGGCCATCCGAGCAGAGCGGCGAGTGGGTGCGCCGGCACGTTCGCGAAGGAACCTGCGCCGGCGACGATGAGCCCGCGCCGGCCCCCGATCTCGGCGGCGAGAGCATCGGCCGCGGCCGTCCGCAGCCTTCGGGGTGGGCTCTCGACCCTCACCCACGGCGCGCCGCCGGCGCGACCGGCGAGGCTGTGAAGGAAACCCGCAGCGTCCGGCTCATTGGGGACCAGCGGTTCTCGGAAAGCGAGGTTCAGGTGAACCGGGCCGGGGGGGGAGCCGGTCGTCTCCGTGACGGCGCGGGCGGCGGTCGAGCGCCAGTAGGGGACCGAGGTGGCCAGCGCCTCCGGCGGGCCGACCTCGCAGAACCAGCGGACGCTGTCTCCGTAGAGTTTTATCTGATCGATCCATTGGTTGGCGCCGGTGTCGCGCAGCTCGGGCGGACGGTCCGCGGTCAGAACCAGCAGCGGGACGCGACCGCGCGCGGCCTCCTGAACGGCGGGGAGGAAGTTCGCCGCGGCGGTTCCCGAAGTCGACAGCACGATGGCGGGCCGCCGGGTCGCGCGCCCGATACCCACGGCGACGAACGCGGCACTCCTTTCGTCGAGCGAAACGTGTACCTCGATGCGGTCGTCGTCGGCCAGCGCCAGCGCCAGCGGTGCCGACCGCGACCCCGGGGCCAAACAGGCATGCGCGACGCCGCACCGAGTGAACTCATCCACGAGCGTGAGGGCCGCCGCCTGGGTCACGTTGGGGGCCGTCATAAGACGCTCTCCGCCATGCGGAACCTCTCGAAGATCTCTGCGGATCCGGCTTCGCTCAATTCCCACCGTCCCAACGACGCGTCGTCCGGCTCCGGGCGCGCGACCGGCAGATTCCCGTCGACCGGAACCAGCGACTCGCGCACGACGTCGCCTTCGAGCAGAGAGATGGTGCCGAGACCGCAGGCGTAGGGGAGTTCCGGCAGCGCGGCGGCGAGAGCGACGCCTGCCGCGATCCCAACAGATGTCTCCACCGCGGAGGAGACGACGACGGGGAGCCCGCAGGCCTCCGCCACCTCCATGCACCGGCGGACGCCGCCGAGAGGCTGAACCTTGAGGACGACGATGTCGGCGGCTTCGAGTCCCGTGATGCGCATCGGGTCGGCCGCGGTGCGCACGGATTCGTCCGCCGCGAGAGGAACGTCCACAGCCGCGCGGACGCGCGCCATCTCCTCCAAGGTCGCCACGGGCTGCTCTACGTATTCGAGGTCGTAGGCATCGAGGGTCTTGATGGTCTTCACCGCGGTGTCAACGTCCCACCGTCCATTGACGTCGATCCGTAGCTTCCCCGAACGTCCCAAGGCGGCGCGCACGGCCTCCACCCGCGCTTCGTCATCACCCTCGGCGACCTTCACCTTCGCGGTGGTGCATCCCGATCGCGTGACGAGCGCGAACGCCTCTTCGGGAGAGACGGCCGGGACCGTGGTGTTGACGGGTATCGACGTCCGCACCGGCGTAGGCCAGGGCTCGGCGGCAGCTTCGAGCGCGGCATCGGCCCATCTCCGCGCGGTCTCCGGGCCGTACTCGGGGAACGGCGAGAACTCACCCCATCCGTGGGGACCGTGCAGGAGCACTCCCTCACGTTCCATCACCCCGCGGAACCGCGTTCGGAGTGGGATCCGGAACGCGCGCATCACGAAGCCCAAAGGCCGACGGCGAGTAGGACGGAATACGCCAACTGGAGGCGAGCGGTGCCGCCGAGAGCCTCGATGAGGCTCGGTGGGTCGTTCCGCCGCAGGACGAGGCTCACCGGACGGATCGCGAGGGGGGCCGCGACCAGCGCGAGCAGGGGCAGGTAGCTCGTATCCACCACCGCGACGACGACCGTGTAGATCAGGGCCACGATCACCAGAGCCTCGTGGAGGAGGCGCGTCCTCGGCGCGCCGATGCGCACGGCCAGGGTCCGCTTGCCCGCAGTCGAGTCCGTCTCGATGTCGCGCAGGTTGTTGACGACCAGGATCGCCGTCGCCAATAACCCGACCGGGATCGCTGCGACGTAAGCCATCTGGGTCAGGCTCTCGTCTTGGACGTAGGTCGAGCCGGCCGTGGCGACGAGGCCGAAGAAGACGAATACGAAGACCTCCCCGAGCCCGAAGGAGGCATAGGGTCTGTTGCCGCCACTGTAGGCAAGCGCGGCACCGACGCACAGCGCCCCGACGATCAGCAACTCCCATCCGACGGCGGCCGCGAGGGAGATACCCGCCGCGCAGGCGATCGCCAACGAAACGATGACGGCGATCCGCATCTGGGCAGGGGTGACGGCGCCGGTCGCCGTGGCGCGCCGGGGACCGACGCGGGCCTCGGTGTCGATCCCTCGCTCGGCGTCGAAGAGATCGTTCGCGTAGTTGACGCCTATCTGCATGCCGAATGAAACGATCAGGGCCGCGATCGCGCGCCATGCGATGAATCCCTCCGCGGCGGCCGTGCCCACGAGTACGGGTGAGAGAGCGGCGGTGAGGGTGCGAGGGCGGGCGGCATCGATCCAGACCTTCACGGCCGATGCACTCGGCCGGCGGTCACGGTCGCTTGGGGAACTTGTCGAAGCGAGGTTTCCGCTTCTCGACATAGGCGTTCCGCCCTTCCTGAGCCTCCTCGCTTAGGTAGTAGAGGAGCGTTGCGTCGCCGGCCAGTTGTTGGACCCCCGCAAGTCCATCCGTGTCGGCGTTGAACGACGCCTTCAACATACGGAGCGCGAGTGGACTCATCTCGAGCATGCGTCTGGCCCAGCGGACGGTCTCGGTCTCGAGGTCGGCGAGCGGGACGACCTTGTTGATCAAGCCCATGCTGAGGGCCTCCTCTGCGTCGTACTGCTCGCAGAGGTACCAGATCTCCCGCGCCTTCTTCTGACCGACCATGCGCGCGAGCAGGCCGGATCCGTACCCGCCGTCGAACGATCCGACCTTGGGACCCGCCTGCCCGAACCTGGCGTTCTCCGCGGCGATGGTTAGGTCGCACACGACGTGCAGCACATGGCCGCCCCCGATCGCGTAGCCCGCGACCATCGCTATCACCGGTTTGGGCGTGCGGCGGATCTGAACCTGAAGGTCCAACACGTTCAAGCGACCGATGCCCTTGTCGTCTTTGTAACCGTCGTCGCCGCGGATCCTCTGGTCGCCGCCCGAGCAGAACGCCTCGTCCCCGGCGCCGGTCAGGATGATCACGCCGATCTCGGGATCGTCCCGCGCGACGTTGAAGGCGTCGGACAACTCGAAGAGCGTCTTCGGCCGGAACGCATTGTGGACCTCGGGCCTGTTGATCGTGATCTTGGCGATCCCCTCGGCCGTATCGAAGAAGATGTCTCCGTAGTTTCCCGAACGCATCCAATCCATGAAGTATCCGCTCCTGAGTAAAAGCTCGAATGGTTCTAGTACCGTAGCAGGTGTGTGTTCCGGAAGGGGGCGCAGGTGCTGGTAGCGCTGCAGATGGCGAACGGTGAGGAGTTCACGAGCGCGGTCGCCGATCTGTGGCTCCGCGGCGACGCCGTCCTCCCCCTGGACCCCGGTCTTCCTACGGCCGAAACCGAGAAGCTCCTCGCCGAGTTCCGCCCCCACGAGCTGATCACGCCCGGCGGCCGGGAGCCCCTCCCGGACCCGCTGCCTCTGGATCGGGATGTCGCCGCGGTCATCCTCACGTCCGGCTCCACCGGCCGTCCGAAGGGGGTCGACCTCTCGATCGGAGCGCTCCGCGCCGCCGCGGTGGCGAGCCATCTCCGGCTCGAGGTCGAGGCGGGGGATCGGTGGCTGTGCTGTCTGCCCCTCCACCACATCGCCGGGTTCGGCATCCTGGTCCGTTCGTCCCTTCTCGACGCGAGCCCGGAGATCCACGACCGGCCGGACGCCGCGATCCTTCAGCGGACGGAGGCAACTCTCGTCTCGCTCGTTCCGACGCAGCTGAAACGGTTGCTCGATGAAGACGCCGAGCTGTCTCGCTTCAAGAAGATCCTCGTCGGGGGAGCGGCGATCGACCCGAAGCTCGTCGAACGCGCGGAGGCGGCCGGCGCGTCCGTGGTTCGGAGTTACGGCATGACCGAGACCTGTGGCGGGGTCGTCTACGACGGCGAGCCGCTGGACGGGGTCGACGTCACGCTCGAGCCCGACGGGCGGATCGCGATAAAGGGGCCCAGTCTGATGCTGCGCTATCGCAACGACCCGGAGCTCACGGACCGGGTGATGAGAGACGGTTGGTTCATAACGACGGATCGCGGCCGCTGGAACCAGGGACGTCTAGAGGTGGTCGGCCGGGTGGATGAGGTGATCATGACCGGAGGCGAGAAGGTCGCTCCCGCTGAGGTCGAGGCCGCTCTCAGGGATCATCCGCTCGTCGACGAGGCTGCGGTTCTCGGAGTTCCGAGTGAGGAATGGGGCGAGGAGGTTGTTGCGGTGGTCGTCCCATCCGATGTCGGCAACCTGCCCGAACTGGACGAGGTGCGCGATTTCCTACGCGGCAGGCTGAGCGGTTACAAGTTGCCCAGGGACATCGTCCTCACCGCCGCCCTGCCGAGGCTGGCGAGCGGCAAGGTCGATGTCCCCGGACTACGCACCTTGCTGGGGTCTTAGACCCCCGCCTTCTCCTCCTCCAGGACCTCGGGTGGTAGGTCGGGCGGTGGCCCGGTCTCCGTATGCGACTCGATGCTGAACTTCGGAAGGATCCGGTCCAACCACTTCGGCAACCACCAGTTCGCGTCGCCGAGTAGCTCCATCGTCGCCGGCACGAGCACCATCCTGACGACCGTTGCGTCGACGAAGATGGCCACAGCCAGGCCGGTGCCGAATAACTTGATCGCTCTCTCGTCGAAACCGAAGACGAAGGACAGAAAGACCGTGACCATGATCGCGGCGGCGGCGGAGATAACGCGCGCGGTCGCGGCCAGTCCGTTCGCGACGGCCAATCCGTTGTCCTTGGTCCGCACGTACTCCTCGCGGATCCTCGACAACAGGAAGATCTCGTAGTCCATCGAAAGCCCGAACAGGATCGTGAATAGCATCATCGGCACCCACGCCTCGATGGGTGCGGTCGTCTCGACCCCGAGGAGGCTCGCGCCCCACCCCCATTGGAAGATCGCGACGACGACCCCGTAGGCCGCTCCGATCGATAACAGGTTCATGATCGCGGCCTTCAGCGGAACGAGGATCGAGCGGAAGACGGCCACGAGCAACAGGAACGACACGAGGATCACGACCGCGATCAGGATCGGCAGTCGTTGACCGTTGACCCTCGAGAAGTCGATGACCGACGCCGTCAGTCCTCCCACGAGGACCTCGGGGTCGTCCCCGGTTAGTTCCGGAAGGACCTCCTCCCGTAGGGATTTCACGAGTTGTCCGGTGTCCTCGTGCTGCGGCGAGGTGGTCGGGTAGACCTGGATGATGGCGGTGTCGCCGGCGTCGTTGGGGATCGCCGGAGAGGTGCCGGCTACACCCTCCACGCCTTGCAGGTCCTGCGAGACCTGCTTGAGGACGCCGAGCTCCTCGGGCCCGTCGATCTCCGCGGCGAGGAGGAGCGGCCCGTTGAACCCGGGGCCGAACCCTTCGCTGAGGAGGTCGTAGGCGCGCCTGCTGCTCCGCTCCGGTGGGCTCGACGCCGCATCCGCGAAACCGAGTTCCATAGCGAAGACCGGGAGCGCGAGCACGATGAGCGCGACGAGCGCGACGGCCCCGATGGGGCCGGGACGCCGCTGGATCAGCCTGCTCCATCGGAACCACATCGTCGCGTGGTGGTCGGTCTCCGCCCGATGGAACCAGGGCAGCCTGAACTTGTCGATCTTGGTGCCCACGAAGCCAATTACCGCGGGCAACAACGTGACGGACGCGAGCATCGTCACGAGTACCGTCGCCGCGCCGCCTATCGCGACGCCCTCGACGAACTCGAAGCCCATGAGAAGGATCCCAAGTAGCGATATGACGACAGTGGTCCCCGCGAAAAGAACGGCGCGGCCTGCGGTGACGATCGCGATGAGGTTCGCTCGTTCGGGATCGTCGCCGGAATGCAGATGCTGGCGGTAGCGAGTGACGATGAACAGCGCGTAGTCGATCCCCACGCCGATCCCGATCATCGAGGCCAACTGCGGCGTGAAGTCGGGGACGGTGAGGAAGTTCGCGAACACCATGATGAGTGCAAGTCCGATCCCGATACCGACGAGGGCCATCAGGATCGGAAGGCCCATGGCGATGAACGAGCCGAAGGTGACTAAGAGGATCAGGATCGCCGCTAGGAAGCCGAACATCTCGGCGCCTCCCGGCTCCTCGAACTCGGCGAACTGGATAACGCCGCCACCGGGTTCGATGGCGAGACCCGGCCGCTCGACGTCCTCGGCCAAGCGCAGGATCTCCTGGCCCACTTCGATCGGTATGGATTCGCCGTCTAGGTTCTCGAAGCGGATCGTCGCGAAAGCGATGGTGCCGTCGGCCGAGATCTGCGCGGCCCCCCGCTCATCCTGATAGGGGCCGGCGACCTCCAACACGTGGTCGACCTCGGCCTCGATCGTGGCGAAGAGACCCTCCATATCGCTCTGTACGGCGGGGTCGTCGACACCCCCCTCGGCCTGGAAGACGATGTCGGCGGTTTCGCCTGCGAAGGTCGGGAACTTCTCCTCCAGGAGGTCGAAGGCCTCCTGCGACTCGGCCCCAGGGAGCGAGAAGTCCTGCGAGTAGTCGCCGCCGGCCGAAGAGGCGAGGAAGTTGGCACCGACCAGTGCCACGACCCAGATGCCGACCATGGCCCACCGGCGTCGGTAGCTCCACCGGGCAAGGCGCTCAAGCATGTGTTGATCTCCTTTGATCGGAACGGATTTCAATCGGAACAAACGCTATAAGCCGGGATCGATTCCCCGCTATGGGGTTCAGGCAGAGTTAAGGGGGCCGTGTTTCCTGCAGCGGGCCCGATATCCGGTCGGGGTGACCTGAGCGAACAGCTTCCTTCCACATTCTGGACAGAAGCGGGGAGGATCCAGCGGGCGCGCGCACCGACCGTCGCACAGAGAGCTTGGCTTGCCGCACCCGGTGCAGAAGGCGCCGCCCATCAGATGACCTTCGAGAGCGCTCCGATCGGCATCCGTAGATCGCGCAGCATGGCGATGTCTTGCTGCGGCTGCCGGCCGAGAGTGGTGAGGTAGTTGCCCACGATCAATGCGTTGATCCCGGCCGTCATGCCGAGCGCCTGCAACTCTCCCAGCGTCACCTCTCGGCCGCCCGCGTAACGAAGGATCACCTCGGGGAGCGCAAGCCGGAACAGGGCGATCCAGCGGATCGCCTCGAGCGGCTCGACGAGAGGGCTGTCGGCGAGAGGGGTCCCCGGTCGCGGATTGAGGAAGTTGATCGGCACCTCGGCGGGATCTACCTCCCGCAACTGGCCGAGGAGCTCGATCCTCTGCTCGTCGCTCTCGCCCATCCCCAACAGAGCCCCGCAGCACAGTTCCATCCCGACCTCCCGGACGAGGAGGCACGTCTCGAAGCGTTCCTCCCACGAATGGGTGCTCACGATCTGCGGGAAGAACGACCGGGCGGTCTCGAGGTTGTGGTTGTAACGATGCACGTTGCCGGCCCGCAGTTGCCTCGCCTGCGCCCGCGTCAGGATGCCGAGGCTGGCCGCGACGTTCAAGCCGGTTTCGCCGTTCACCAGGGCCGTTGCCTTTATGACCTGGTCGATCATGCGCTGGTCCGGCCCCCTCAGGGCCGCAACGATGCAGAACTCCGATGCTCCCAGCCCAGCCGTCTCGCGCGCCGCGGCGAGGATCTCGTCGAGGTCGAGTATCGGCGTCGGCCTCACGGGAGAGTCGAACTTCGACGACTGCGAGCAGAAGCTGCAATCTTCCGGACAGCCTCCGGTCTTGGCCGACAGGATCCCTTCCACCTCGACGGTGCTCCCGGCACGAGCGAGGCGAACCTCGTGCGCCAGCGCGGCGAGTGACGGCACCTGATCGTCGGCCAGGTCGGCAAGTGCCGCGAGCTCTTCAAGTTTCAGGTCGCGCTCTTCATCGAGCAGTGCGATGCGCGCATCGTTGAGGATCGGACTTCCCTTCATCCCGCCTCCGTCGTGTCGAGCAGTTTCGATACGAGATCTTGCAAGTTCGTGACCACCGTCAGTCCCGATGTGTTCTCGAGCCAATCTCGGTTCCGAACATGGTCGGTGGACGAGTCATCGTAGCGATTGAGGAAGACCACGAGGGGACGCTTGCCGAAAGCCTCCGCGGCGAGCACCGTGGCGTTGATGGTGCCGAGCTCGGGAGCGGCCACCAGGAGGACGAGATCGGCATCGATATCTTCGGCGAGATCGATGGTGTCTCCGTCGTCCGCCAGCGGCGATCGCGGTCCGCCGACCCCCTCGATGAAGACGAAGCCGTCATCGGGTAGTCGCAGCTCGCGAACGAGGTCGGCGCAGGCGATCGGAGGCCTATGGAGTGCCTCGGCCGCCATGGGTGGCGCGAGGGGAAGCTCGTACCAACGGTGCCGTGGGCAGACGACATCGACGCTCTCTCCGGACGCGGCCGCCAGTACCTCCGCGTCGGTCGGCCCCTCACCTTCGGAGAACGATTGCACGGGTTTCCGCGCCGCCGCGTCGCGGCCTTGGGCACGCAATGACTCGATGACGTTCGCGGTGACCCACGTCTTTCCGATCTCGGTCGCGGTGCCGGTTACGGCGATCTTCCTAAGCACCGATGGAGAGCGGTTCGATCTCGTGGAGCGCGGTCAGGAGTCCGTCCACCTGCTCGTCGGTGTGCGCCGCCGACAGGGTCACGCGAAGGCGCGACGTCCCCGATGGGACCGACGGGGGCCGGATCGCCGGAACGAGGAACCCCTTGCGAAGGAGGTGTTCCGACGCTCGTACCGCGCCGGCCTCGTCCCCGATAACGACCGGGATGATCGGGGAGGGGTGGCCGGGCGCGACGCGCTGGACGTGAGCCGCGAGACGGTTCACCAA
>JBOGXG010000161.1:0-3606 GCA_050694195.1 Actinomycetota bacterium
AGTCTGAGTCGATCGGGAGCCAGCCAAGTGGCTCGTCTTCTAGTGCTGATAGATATCGCCTGACGCTCGGCAGTGACATGGGAAAAGCCGATCTAGCAGATGAACGGCTGGGCCGTGGGCGGTGCCGTCACCAGAGCCGATGCCCGGGCGACGGCGGTTGGGGAGCCCCGTACGGGCTTCGATCTCAACGGTGACGAAGAGTCAGCGTGAGACCTTGATCACACCTCTAGTCATCCTCCCCACACCAGGCCAAGTCCCCAGACGATCATGGCGATGCCGCCGATGGCCGAGATCGTCTCACCTCTTCTGGATGCCTTCTCGACGAGCACGAAGACGGCGAGCAGCGCGACCCAGATCAGGTTCATCACGCCGAGGACGAACAGCAGCAGCATCGTTGCCACACAGCAGCGCAGACACAGCATCCCGTGGTGGAGACCCATGCGAAGTGCCCCTAGCGCGCCGTCCCGCCACGAGGTCGTCAAGAACCCGAACGGCGTCCGGCACGCTCCGAGGCTCCGCTTCTTCATCGGGGAGAACTGGAATGTCCCGCCCCCGATCAACAGCAACCCGGCTTGCCAGCTCTGGGTCGCTTGGCCCATCCCGTCCACCAGCGTCATCGAGTGAAGTGCCCACTGGAGACCGGTAGCCCCGAGCGCGAACGTTACCCACACCACGGCATAGCCGACGACGAACAGGGTCGTCGACCCGTGCGTGCCCTCGAGAGACGCCCTGTCCATCCGCTCGTAGGCGAGCACCATGGGCCCGGCGGAGGGCAGCATCATCGCTGCCATCATCACGACCCACATCGCGATCATCATGGTGATCTGAGTGGCGGACCAGGCAGATGTCATCGGCATAGCGAAGACCGAGGACATGTCGCCCCTCTCCGTTGCCACGAACCACAGGTAGGCCCACGAGGCGGCAGCGAGCCCAAGTAGGCCGCCGAAGACCCCGGCCCGGCCTCGATGAGGGGCGACGGCTGTCGCGTCGATCATGATGCGTATTCGAAGGGGGAGTAGAAACCGTTCTTCTCTGCGACCTCCCACTTCATCCCATGATCGTCGTAAGAAAGATGTTCGGAGCGCGACACCACGGCAGGGAACCCGGGGGAGATGGCCAGTGGATGGTTCTCAACCACGATCTCGGTGTCGCCGTGACCGACAGCAGGGGCGATCGCGACGTCGGCGATACCGGCGATCCTCATCGAGGTGCGCTTGTCTACCGTCTCGAACGCGATCGTTGCGGGGCCGGCACCGAGGACCTCTCCGATGTGGGTCGCGAGACGGGCCGGATGGCCACCGGCTTGCCCTGAGAAGATCGCAGCCAGTGCCTGGCTCTGACCCTCGGATGCGCGGTCGTCGAAGTACAGCGCCGCTCGCCATTGCACCTTCGCCATGTGGCCGGGCGAATGGACCGCCAGGGCGACGTTCAGCCCGTCGAGTCCCGTACCGTCGAACTCGCCCTTGTCGATGTGCCATCCGACCAGCACAGTGCAGTCGTCCTCGGTGGGCGGGCTGAGGAACACGCACGGACACGCAGCCTCACAGTTACATGTCTCGAAATACCGTCCCTTCACGTTCCAACTCATTCGTTACCTCCCTTTCTCTCGGCCCTTACGAGCCGAGTCGCTCCGACGTCTTGCCGACAAGACATTGATCGACTCTGCTTCGACCGTAGGGTCCTCGGGGCCGGGATACCTCCGTACTTGTACGGGCTTTCTCGCTAGAGCCCGAATTCTTCGGCTCTGCGGACCAGCTCTGACTTGCCACTTAGGCCGAGCTTGGCGTAGATGCTCACGAGGTGGGTCTCGACCGTTCGCTCGCTGATCCTCAGCCGCTTCGCGATCTCGGGCGCGGTCTGTCCGCGTGACGCGAGCAAGGCGACTTCTCCCTCGCGGCGGCTGAGGGCGCCCATCCCTATCCGGTCACGCCGGCGTGGCCGGCCCTTGCGGCCGGTGAGGAAGATCTCCACTTCGTCCACTATGGCGTCGACATCTCCGAGCCAGGGGCGGTGGTCCGTGCCAGGAAGCTCGACGTAGGAGGCGCCCGGGATGTTCTCTCCCATGTATCTGGAGTGAGCGACGTCGATCCACGAGTCGTCGGTCCGATGGAGTATCAGGGTGCGCAGATCGATCTTTTCAAGCAGGTCTCGAACATCGATCTCGGTGTTCAAGCGGATGATGTTCTGAGCCATCATCGGGCTCGCTGCCATCCGCAAGTATCTCGCCCACCAGGTCCGGTGTCGCTCGTCGTCGGATGTACTCGGGTGACCTAGATCCCACCACTCGCCGGTCGCCCACCCGCGTTCCATGCGGCTCAGGCTTTCTTCCAGCTGAGCTCGATCGATCCCCCAGGGATAGTCCGGACCGGCCAGGCGTCGAGCCCACGACCCGTAAAGGATCAACGCCTTCGCTCTGTTCGGGTGAGTGTACGCGAACAGGAGACCCAAGGTGCCTCCTTCCGATATCCCGAAGATCGCGGCGCCCTTGGAGTCCGTGGCGTCCATCACGGCGCGGATGTCGTCCATCCGCTCCTCCATAGTGGGGGCGTCGGGCACAGGATCAGACATGCCGGTACCTCGCTTGTCGAAAAGGATCAAGCGGGAGAAGGAGGCGAGCCGGCTCAGGAAGTGGGCCAGGTTCGGCTCCTCCCAAGCAACCTCGAGGTGAGAGACGAAACCAGGCACCAGGACCAGATCCAAGGGCGCATCGCCTACCACTTGGTACGCGATGCTCACATTGCCGCTCTTCGCGTATCTCGTCTCCGGGCGCAATGCTGGCACCGATCGATTCTAGCCAGCGAAGGCGTCGAGGACAGGAGCTACTTGGGATCTAAGGAACGTGCATACGCGAGGCCGCGGTTCACCCATCTGGCGAGTTGAGCTTTTGTCTTGAGGTCTGCGGCGTCGACGATGAGCCAACCGTTCATCTCACGGCCGCGCATCACCATCGGGTGTGCGTTCGTCTTCGTCACGAGGGTTTCGGACTCTTCCGGATCCACCCTGACCAGGAGGCCACCCTGGCCGCTCGCAGCAACGGCCATGTTCCCATTGACCAGGAACCCTAGTCCGCCGAACATCTTCTTCTCGGCGATGTTGGGGTCTCCGTCAGTGAAGTCTCGGACCCGCTCGGCGAGCGCCTCGTCGTATGCCACCTGTCGATGATAGGGGCCATCACTCCTCGGCGGGTGGGAACTGCTCAGGCCGTCCGGTATGGAGTACGTCTTCGCGACCGTAGTGCCCGACCACGTCGAACCACCGCTTCGCCCGCAGGATGCGGTCCAGCTTGAGGTCTGCCGCCACGATGCCTTCCTCGTCGTAGAGCGGACCGGCCAACGCGCGGCCGCCCAGAGGCTCGAAGATCGCGGCTCCCCCTCGACCGAACACTTCGTCGTCGGGGAGCTCGATCGGAAAGTCCCCCGGAAAGGCCGAGCGCGGGATGTACTGTGGAGCCGAGATCACGAACGCGCCCGCCTCGATTGCGAGGTGACTCATGCTGGCGATCCAGCCGTCCGAGTCGTCCGCCGTGGGCGCCACCCAGATCTGAACCCCCTGCCGGTAGAGCTCGTAGCGGGCCATCGGCATCCGGTTCTCCCAGCAGATCAGGCC
>JBOGXG010000162.1:0-7370 GCA_050694195.1 Actinomycetota bacterium
GTTGCCCCCTCCGCCGCAACGTCCAGGACGTTGGGGAGGGCATAACGCCGCACGTCGTCCCAGATGACGCTGGGGAGGGTCACGACGACCGCCCGCCGGCAGTCCTCTTGAGCCGACGCGGGGGCCGCGAGGGCGAGTACCGCACAGACACCGACGCACGCGGCTGCCTTCCTCACCGCCTCTGCGCCGCTTCCTCGTAGGCGAGCGCGAGCCGCTCGATCATCTTTCGGGTCGAGAACCGTTCCAGAAGATCGGCCCTCGCTCGCTCCGTGTAGCTACGAACGCGCTCCCCTCCCTCGAGCACCTCGTGCAGCGCGGCGCGCAACGCGGCAGGGTCGTTATCCGGCACGAGTCGCCCCGAGACTCGATCTTCGATCAGTTCCGGCATGCCTCCGACCGCAGTCGCCACGACCGGGGTGCCGACCAGGATCGCCTCCTGAGCCGCCAGGGGAACGCCCTCCCATACCGACGACAAGCAGAATGCGTCGGCCGCGCGCAGGTGCTCGAGGACGTTGTCGCGGAATCCCAGGAACCTCACACGGCCGGGAGCGACGGAGGCCGCCGCGTCCCGCAGATCGGCTTCGAGAGGGCCCTCCCCCAGCACCGCGAGCACGGCGTCGGGAAGGCCGGCGATCGCTTCGAACATCACCGGCAGGTTCTTCTGGGGCGCAAGCCTCGAGGCGGTCACGACGAGCCTCGTCCCCGACCCCAGCCCGAGTTCGCTCCGGATCCCATCGCTGCTCGCGGCGTCGACCTGTACCTCGCCGATCCCCAGGTATAGAACCTCTATCTTCGAGGCGGCACCGGGCACCGTGGCCCTCAGATGCTCGGCGATCTCGCCCGACACGCAGAACACGCGCGTTGCCCTCCGCACGGCCACCCTCTCCGCCGTCCGGTAGAGCCGGGCGCGGAGGGGGCCGGAGATGTCGGCCCGCACGAGGTTGTGAACCGTCACGAGAACCGGAGTCCCGGACCGTCGCGCGCCGGCACCTGCGTCGATCCCTGCTCTCAGACCGTGAGCGTGGATCACGTCGAACCCGCGCCGGTCGAGCAGATCGCGAAGGGCTCTGACGGCACGGCGATGGCCGAGAAGCGGTCCGTCGGGGATCGTCACTTCGTGGAACGGCTCCGGCATCTCGATCGGCAGATCGGGAGGGCCGGCCACCTCGACCCCCGCCCGTCCGTCGGCGGTAACGGCGGTGCTGAGGAACGCGACATGCCGCGCGATGCCGCCCGCGGACCGTCCGAGCACTTGCAGCACGCGCGGAGCGCCTCGGTTCATGCCGGCCGCGACAGGAGGCTCTTGACGAGAGCGCGTGCGCTCGCCAGTTCGGCCGAGCGAAGGCGCGCCATCAGCAGTAGGTACGCGGCGGTACCGAACGTGCCGGAGACCACGAGGTTCAGAAGGGCGGCGGGTCGCGTTGCGTCGGGCAGAACGATGTGTAGGGCGAGCATCACCGCGCCCGCGGCGACGGCGCAGCCGAAGGATCGCTCTAGCGATGCGAGGAGATCCTTACCGTCCGCGGCGCCGACGCGGCGGGCGAGAAGAGCGCCGAGGACAACACACCCGACGAGGAAGCCTATGGAGTGTCCGAGAGCCAAGCCGGCCGTCGACCATCCCTCCGGCAACGAGAAGAACAGCAACGCCCCCATGATCGTCGCTGCTGCGGTGGTTCCCGCGTTCACGATCGCCGGTAGCTTCGTATCGCCGAGCGCGTAGAACGCGCGCGTGAACACCAGGAAAGCCGAGTAGGTCGGAAGCCCCACCGCGAAAGCCGTGAGGACACGGCCCACGAGGGCGGCTCCTTCACCGGTCATCACTCCATACCGAAGTGTGATCGTTGTCAGCGGGCCGGCAAGTACGGCCAGAGCTGCCGCGACCGGAAAGAGGATGAAAGCGAGCATGCCTACACCGTCGCGCAGCCGGTTGACGACCCCGGCCGTTTCGTGGCGCGCGGCGTGTTCCGCCATGGCCGTGAAAAGGACGCTGAAGATGGGTACGCCGAACAGCGCGTGAGGTAGATAGAAGAACGTATAGGCCCATTGGTATGCAGCCACGCCCCCTTCGACGCGGTTCGCCAGGATGAGTACGGCGATCAGACCGGCCTGGTACCCGCCCGCGTAACCGAGCGCCCAGACGCCGAGCTTCGCCGCTCGTTTCACCGCCGGATGCGAGGGATCGAATTCGAAACGGAACCTCCAACCCAGATCCCTCAGGCCGGGTAGTAGGCAGATCGTCATCGCGACCACTCCCATCGTCGTTCCGGCGCCCAGCAGCCAGATCTCGCCGGCGGAGACGGCCCCGGGACCGGGGACGGAGTCGCTGCGCATGAACATGTAGGCGATGTAGACCCCGATGACGATGATGTTGTTGAAGATCGGAGCGACGGCGGGCATCGCGAAGCGTCTGTTGGCGTGCAACGCGCCGGTCATGATCATCCCGGCGCCGTAGAAGATGATCTGCGGGGCGAACAGGCGTAGGAACTGCGAACCTAGCGCCACCGACTCGTCCCGGAGGCCGTCGTCCTCGACACCTATGAAGAACAGGCGCATGATCAGCGGCGCCGCCAACGCCACGACGAGTGCGATCCCGACGAGAACCACCAGAGCCACGGACGTCATGGCGTTGGCCGCCCGCCATCCCTCGGCCCTCTGGTCCTTGATCAGATAGTCGACGAACGTCGGTACGAAAACGGAGGTGAGGACGCCGGCGGCGACGAGCTCGAATACGAGGTTGGGGGCGGTGTTGGCGGTTTGATAGGTGTTGGCGAGGAAGGTGGCGCCCATCGCCGCGGCGACCGCGATCACGCGGAGGAAGCCCGTAACGCGCGAGATCGCCGTCGCTATCGATATCGTGGCCGCGCCGCGCCCCAGGGTGCCGGCTCCGGGAGCGGTCCCCGGCCTGGCGCTTTCGGAGGTCATCTAGTGCCCACTCAGTCCTCTGTTTGTTGCGGGATCATCTCCTCGGCCGTGGGTCCCAGCCCGTAGTGGCCGATCTCGCCTTCCGCCGCGAGGTCCAGACCCAGCACTGCCGCGACCCTTCCGATACTGGTATCGATCCCGTCCGACGTGGCGATCGATTCCTCCGCCGTCCCGTCGTCGATGATCGAAGCGATGAGCTCGGCCGCGCTGCCGGACGTCTCGCCGACCAGCACCGTACCGCCCTGAACCAGTTCGACGGCCAGTTCGGTAGCCATCTCATTCATCTCGAATCCAGGGTCCTCGGATCCTCCGACGACGATGAAGAGCGCGTCCTCTGGCACCGTCGGGACGTCTTCCGTCCGGTCCACCGAGAGGAAGTCGGCTTCCTCCAGGCCGCTCACCAAGCTGTTGAGCCTCGACGAGGCCGCGTTGGAGGCCGGCCCACCCGGGTCCCGTGACTCTGCCGCGGTTGCCGCTCTGGCCCCCAGCGACGACGCCATCTCGATCCTCAGGTCCTCACGCGATGCCGATACCGATGCAAGCGCCAGCGCGAGTTCATCCCTCTCGATGTCGTCGGTCATCTCGACCTTGTCGGTGAACTCGATGTGCGTGACCAGCGCGCCGTCCGCGAGCCCCACCGAGGATCTCAGCTCCTCCACGACCGCATTGGTTACGTCGGGGAGCTCGAACAGGACAACGTCTTCCCCCACGAGCGACCCGTCGACGAGATAGGGCTCGGAGTCGGTGATGAATTCCTCCAGCTGCTCGATGTGGTCGCTCCGTTCGGTCAGCTCCTGCAGCAGATTCCCGTTCTCCTCGCGGATGCGCGCGGCGCGACGCTGGATGTCGTCGAGCAAGGGGCCTCCGAGGACGCCGGAACCCATCACGATGCCGATGCTCAGCGCGAGCAAGACGGCGACGATAGAGATGAGGTGGTAGCGAAAGTCGATCACGAGAAGATCGCCTCTCTAACCCTGAACCACCAGTTCTGGACCTCGGTCCAGAACAGCTGCAGCTCCAGCCGCATGACATCGGAGAGGAGCACGGAGATCAACAGGACCAGAACCGCGGCCCCCAGAAGCAGGAACATGTCGCTACGTCTCACGCGCCCGCGATAAAGGCGGCTGACCCCCTTCGCATCGATGAGGATCGGTCCCACACGCAATCGAACGAGGAAGGTCGAGGCCATCCCCTTGCGCCCCTTGTCGAGGAACTCGATCAGGTTCGCGTGCGTGCCGACGGCGACGATCAGTTCCGCACCGCGCTCGAAGGCTAGGAGCATCGCGATGTCCTCGGACGTTCCGGTTGCCTCGTAGACGCGCGCGCCCTCGATGCCCAGCGCCTGCACCCGCTCCAAACCCGGCGCGTAGCCGCCCGGGTAGGCATGGACGACCAATTCCGCACCCGACAGGAGCGCCTCCGTGGTGACAGAGTCCATGTCTCCGATGATCATCGTCGGCTTCAAGCCCGCGTCGATGAGCGCGTCGGCACCTCCGTCGACACCGATGAGGATCGGCCGTACCTCTCGGATGTATGCCCGCAGCGCTGCGAGATCCTCTTTGTAGTCGTAGCCTCGGACGACGATCAGGACCTGACGACCGTGGAAATCGGTGGCCACCTCCGGAAGTCGCGCCGCTTCCAATAGCACGTCACGCTCGTCCTTGATGTATTCGATCGTGTTGGAGGCGAATCGTTCGAGCTCGGTGGATATCGATCGCTTCGCCTTGCTCAGCATCTCCTCGACGGCGTCCGGATCGAGACGATGACCTTTCCCGATCACCCTCTCGTCGCCGCCTCGAACCTCGATCACCTTGTCGCCATCGATGCTGATGCGGTTCCCTTCGACGACGTCCATCACCTCGTGCCCAACGTCGTCGACGACCGGGACGCCCGCGGAGATCAACAGCAGCGGGCCGAGGTTCGGGTAACGGCCGGTGGACGATCGGGATGCGTTGACAACCGCCCGCGCCTGTCGCTGAACCAAGCCCTCGGCAGCCACGCGATCTATGTCCTCATGATCGATGACCGCGATCTCGCCGGGTTGGAGTCGCGTCAGAAGATCCTTCGTCCTACGGTCGACCCGAGCGATCCCGGACAATCCAGAGGGGATCTCGTCGGCGCCACCTTTCCTCTTCCCACGGCGTCTGATCACGCGACGGGTGCTCCCTCGGCCAGCGCGAGCAATTCACGTGCGTGCTCCTGCGCCATCTCGCTCTCGGGTAGCCCGGCCATCATCCGTGACAACTCTTCAACTCGCTCCGACCGATCGAGATGGACGACATCGGCGCGCGTCCTCCCGTCTACCTCTGTCTTCTCGACGCGCAGGTGATCGTCGGAGAAGGCTGCGACCTGAGGGAGATGGGTCACGACGAGTACTTGCACGGCTCGAGAGCGAGCTAACTCCGACAGCGCCCGGCCGATCGTCTGGGCCGCTCCACCGCCGACGCCGGCATCAACCTCGTCGAAGATCATCGTCCGCACGTCGCCACCGGCGCGCTGGCCGAGATGGAGCGCGAGCGCGAGGCGCGAGAGCTCCCCGCCGGAGGCGACCTTCGAGATCGGTAGTGGCGGCTCTCCTTGATTCGTCGAGATGCGGAACTCGACGTCCTCGATGCCTCCCTCAAAGAGAGGCCGCGGCTCGAGATGAACCCTGAACTCCGCTCCGGCGAGGGCGAGCTCGGCGAGTCGGTCCATCACCTCGGCCTCGAAGCCGGGGAGGGCCTTGCGTCGCCGCTCACTCAACCGAGCGGCGACCTCGTCCGCCTGTTCGGTCAGACGCTCGAGCTCCTCCTCCCAGCGCTGCAGATCGGACTCCGCCCCGTTAAGTTCCTCGGCGCGACTTCGCGTCCGCTCGAGGTAACCGAGCACCTCGGCCTCATCGTCGCCGTACTTCCGCAGCAGCTTGGCGATCGCATCGAGCCGGGTTCGGGACTCATCCAGGAGGCCGGGATCGGAGCCCACGATCCGGCCGGTTAGCTCCCCCGCGATGTCCACCGCCTCGTGCCTCGCTGCCTCGAGGCGGGTGACGAGTGGGCCGAGGGCGGGGTCGACCTCCGTCAGCGGACGGATCT
Organism: Actinomycetota bacterium; assembly: GCA_050694195.1. Taxonomy (GTDB): domain Bacteria; phylum Actinomycetota; class CADDZG01; order CADDZG01; family WHSQ01; genus JBOGXG01. The sequence continues at coordinate 5,994 of JBOGXG010000162.1, forward strand.
CTCTCTCGGCCTCCTCGATCAGATCCTCGGCGCGACCCTCGTCCCGAAGGAGACTCGCCGCCTTCTTCAGTCCGGCGGTAAGTCGTTCGGAGTTCTCGAGACGAGCCACCTCTTCCGTGAGGCGAGCTGCTTCCCCGGGGACGATGGACGCACCCTCGATCTCGGCTATCTCGAAGCGGAGAACGTCCAACTCGCGGTGACGCGATCGTTCCGTCTCTCTCAGCTCCTCGATCCGGCGTTCGGCTTCGGCTTGGCTCCGCACGGTCTCCCGGAGGGTCCCCGCCAACTCCACGGCCTCCTGTCCGGCACGGTGATCCAGGAGGGAGCGCTGGAACGCGGGGGCCGAGATCCTCTGGTGCTGGTGCTGTCCGGCGATCTCGACGAGATGCGGTCCTATCCCTCCGAGCAGGCCGACGGGCACAAGGCGCCCGTTGATCCTCCCCTTCCCGGAGCGTCCATCTGCCGTGATCACGCGTCCGATCACGATCTCGACCTCCGGATCCGCTACCTCGTCGTCCAGGACGCCGCTCGCACGCAAACGCTCGCAAGCCGGATGCTCCCTCGGGAGCACGAAGCGGCCTTCAACGCGCGCTTCCTTGGAGCCGCCCCGGACCATCGTCCGGTCGGCGCGACCGCCTAGGAGCAGGCCTACCGCCGCTACGAGAAGGGTCTTTCCGGCTCCCGTCTCTCCCGTGAGCGCAGAGCTCTCCGGGCCGAGTGACAGTTCGGCCCGCTCGATGACGCCCAGGTCCTCGACGACAAGCTCACTCAGCATCCCTCGAAGTCTAGAGAGTCGGGCCGGATCTCGGCTTCATTCCCATGCCTCGACGGAAGGAAGGCCCAGCTTCGTGCGTAATCGCTCGATGAATCCGGGCCCCGCCAGCCTCACCAGGCGCAACGGTCTTTCGTGCCGCCGGACCTCGATCTTCGAGCCGGACGTGATGGAACAGCCGACGAAGCCGTCGAGGGAGAGCGATGCTTCCACGCTCTCGCCGTCGACCGTCAGCTCCACGACGTCGTCAGGAGCGAGGACGAAGGGCCGCGAGAAGATCATGTGGGGGCTGACCGGTACCAGCACTAGAACCGATGCGCTCGGCGAGACGATCGGACCGCCGGCGCTCAGCGCGTAGGCGGTGGAGCCGGTCGGAGTTGCGACGATGACACCGTCGGCGTTGAGCGCGGCCAGGCTCTCGTGATTCACGCGGACCCCGACACGGACGAGGCGATGGCGCGCCGCTCGCTCCAACAGGACCTCGTTCAAACAGACGGCCGGCTCCGGCATCGCAGGGTCGTCCGTCGCGCACCGGAGCATCATGCGTTCCTCGATGTGGAAATCCCCGGCCGCGACCCGGTTCAAAGCATCGATCGCGTCGGGAG
>JBOGXG010000163.1:0-5807 GCA_050694195.1 Actinomycetota bacterium
GACGGGTAGTGACCGGGTCCCTTGCGCAGGTCGTCGACCCCGACCCCTTCGACCACCATGTCTTCAACGTCGATCTCGGGGATCGCGAGTCGGAACACGGGATCGCCGGCCTCAAGATCGTCCTCGAAGTTGACGGGAGGCCTGGGCGCTCTGGGTTCGTCGGAGCCATCGGGATCGTCGACGGGAGCCGGCGTTAGTCGCGGCAGTGCTTCGAACTCCGCCTCCAGATGGCGTTGCTGCGAATGGGTATAGAGATCGGTTCCCTTGAGGGTCCAGAGGACGAATAGCAAGACCCCGACTCCGACCGAGATGAGGAATTTGCCGAAGATGTGAAGGAATCGCATCGTCAGATGAGCATAAGCAAAGCCGCTAACATCGGGCGCCTATGCCGAAAAGTAGATCGAAGCGCGTAAGGAAGCAGCCACCGCCGAAAACGAAGCCGAAGGTATCTCCGACCTGGGTGGGGACGCTGTTCTTCACGCTTCTCGGGTGTGGGGCCATAGTCATCTTCGCTCATTACCTCGGTGTCTTTCCGACCGGAACGCAGCCCTATCAGCTGTGGTACGGCCTCGGACTCATCGCTAGTGCCTTCGTCGTCGCGACGCAGTGGCATTAGGTTTCTTTCTCTCTTCTCTTCCTGCCACTCCCTACGATCGTGACGGGCCGAGCGCCCCGGGGCCGTTCTCACTCGGTGACCGTGGGGGGCTGGTAGGATACCCCCCATGGGTATCTCGGAGGCAACCGAGCGGCCGGGCTCCTACGGGTACCGGAAGGACGAACTCGGCGCCCGACTGAAGCGGATCGAGGGCCAGGTGCGCGGCGTCGCCCGTATGGTCGAGGACGAGAAATACTGCGTGGACATACTCGTGCAGGTGGCGGCGATCCGAGCGGCCCTGGACCGGGTGGCCCTGGGCGTGCTGGAGGACCATGTGAAGGGATGTGTAGCGGGATCCGAACCGGGGGAGGCCGACGCGATGGCGGAGGAGCTCCTCGAGGTGCTCGAACGGTTCGTCGCGTTGCGCCGCTGAATCACAAGGATGTAGTTATCAACGCCTGTGGACAGAACTGTGGATAAGCCGGGCCACCGGGGCTCTGGACCGGGCTCCGACGTCGATCAGACCACGGCCCGCCGGATGGAGGCAGACCGCCGGAAGATGATGCGGCTGCTGGTCGGGGGCTTCGCCCTCGTGGCCATCGTGGCGCTCGGCCTCCCCTTCGGGTTCCTTCGCGCGACGATCGCGGTCGCGCTGTTCCTCGCGATAACGATCTTCGGCTCGCGCCAGATACGGAGCATGGTGTCGATCCCGCCCGAGCCCGACGTGACCGACGTCAGTGACTATGGGCTCAAGTACGTATGCGAGATGTGCGGCCTCGAACTGAAGGTCGAGGTCGCCGCCAAGGACCGGGCCCCAACCCACTGTATGGAACCGATGAAACTCGTGCGCACGGGAGGCAAACCCCCACTCCGCCCCGTCGACTGACCCCAAGTTTCCTAGTCGAAACCGCCCCCGTGGAAGTGGGACGTTGCTGCACTAGAAAAAGGGTATCCGGGGCGCGCCCGACCATCGGCGGCGAGGTGAGGAGGGCACGGTCTTTTCGGTGCGACAAAGGAACAGATAGCGCCCGAATTTCGACTAGGAAATGCGTTCGATGATCGTGGCGTTCGCCAGTCCGCCGCCCTCGCACATCGTCTGGAGGCCGTAGCGCGCGCCGCGCTGCTCGAGCGCGTTGACGAGTGTCGTCATGAGCCGGGCTCCCGATGCGCCGAGAGGGTGGCCGATGGCGATCGCGCCGCCGTGGACGTTAACGCGCTCGTCGAACCACGCGTCGGAGATGCCGAGTTCCTTCTTCCAGGCGAGCACTACGCTCGCGAACGCTTCGTTTATCTCGACGAGATCGATGTCCTCCAAGGAGAGCCCGGCGCGCTCGAGGGCCTTCTTCGTTGCCGGGATCGGGCCGGTCAGCATCGTGATCGGATCGGTGCCGGCGAGCGCGAAGCTGACGAACCGGGCGCGCGGCTTCAGCCCCAGTTCCTTCGCCTTCTCCGGAGTCGTGATCACCAACGCGGACGCGCCGTCGGTGATCTGCGACGAGTTGGCCGCGGTGACGACGCCGTCCTCCTTGAAGGCGGGAGGAAGGGCCCCGATCTTCTCGAGGTTCGGCGTACGGATCCCCTCGTCGCGATCGAAGAGGTCGACGCCATCGTCGGTCTGGATCTTGATGGGATGGATCTCGTTCTTGAAGAGACCATCCTCCGTCGCCTTGCCGGCTCGTTCGTGGGAGCGCGCGCTGAAGCTGTCGAGAGCCTCGCGCGTGAGGTCCCAGCGGTCGGCGATGATCTCGGCCGAGATCCCCTGGGGGACGAGGCCGCTCTCGTAGCGCGACATCAGTTGCTCCGAGAAGGGGAACCCCGGCGCCTGCGCGCTGGATCCCATCGGTACCCGGGTCATGTGTTCGACACCGCAGGCGATCGCGATGTCGTACGCACCTGCGAGCACACCCTGCGCGGCGAAATGGGCGGCCTGCTGGGACGAGCCGCACTGGCGATCGATCGTCGTCGCCGGAACCTCTTCGGGCAGGCCGGCGGAGAGCCACGCGTTACGGCCGACATTCAGGGATTGCTCCCCGACCTGGGACACGCAGCCACAGATCACATCGTCGACGGTGGCGGGATCGAGCGACGCCCGCGCCACGGTCTCGTTCAGGACCTCGGCGAGGAGATCCACGGGATGCCAGCCGCTGAGCTTGCCGTTGCGCTTGCCGAGAGGGCTCCGTACGGCTTCGACGATGACGGCTTCACGTGTCATTCCGCGCTCCTTTGCAAGATCTTATGGCTCGCCCTATGTTCGTTCCCTAGATTACTTGACCGAGCGGTCAACTTTCACCCCGCCCCCTCAGAGGGAGGGGCGGGTCGGAAAACGCCTGCTTGGCCAGCACCACCGTCGTCCCGTCCCTGGTGGGGAGGAGATCGACCCGGTCCATCAGCTGACGCATGAGGAACAGGCCGCGGCCCCCGGATGCGAATGGGTCGGGGAGGCCCTTGCTCTCTATCGCAGCGAGATCGAAACCGGGGCCCTCGTCGGCGATCGTCACAATCACGTCAACACCGTCCAGCACGCAGAGGACCCTGATCTCACTACGCCCCTGCTCCTTCCGGCCGTATCGCACGGCGTTCCCCCCGGCCTCGCCGACCGCCAGCAGGATGTCCGAAGAGACTTCGACGGGGGTACGAAGGTCGGCCAGGAAATCCGCTACGAAGGAACGGATCTCGCGCATCCGCTGTGGCTCGTTCGGCAGGACGAGCTCACGGATCGGTTCCGCCACGGTGGCGTCGGGGACGACCTGAACACCGACCATCGCTAGGTCGTCCCGAAGCTCGCCCTCGACCCACGCCTCGACCGCGCGGCGTACCGCTTGCACGAGCTCACCCGGAGTACCAACGCCGTAGTCCTCTACGAGATCCTTGAGCTTCCCCTGTCCTAGCGGACGGCCCATGCGCGGCGCCTCGTTGACGCCGTCCGTATAGAAGAGGAGCGTGTCACCGGGACCCAGCTCGATCCGTCCGGCCTTGTAATCCGCTCCGACCTCGACGCCCAGAGGGAGACCGCCCTCTCCGAGCCACTCGACCTCTCCGGTACGCGCCCGGAAAAGGAGCGGGGGCACATGGCCGGCGTTCGCATAGGTGAGGGTGGCTCGCTCGGGATCGAGGATGGCGAGCACCACCCGTACGAAGCGGTCCGAGTCGAGCCTCTGGAAGGCGTGACCGTTGCTGAGCTTGAAGAGCTTGCCGGGATCGGTTTCGCTCCTGATCAAGGAGCTAACGGTGTAGCGCGTGAGTGCCGCGTCGGCGACGGCCAACGGACCTGCTCCACAAACGTCCCCGAGCACGATGGCGATATGCCCGTCCGGCATCGTGATGAAGTCGTAGAAGTCCCCGCAAACCGCCCGGCTTCCCGCCGCTGGGATGTAGTGCGCCACCAGGCTCACGCGCGGGACCGCGGGGGTCGAACGAGGAAGCAGGGCGCGCTGGTAGCTCTCGGCCGTCGTGCGCGCTTGCTCGTAGAGGCGTTCGACCTCCGCCGCGCGCCTGACCCCCTCGGTGATATCGGTGAACACGTCGATCCGGCCGACGAGAGCTCCGGAGGGGTCCGTCGCGGGACGGGACAACGCTCGGAGCACGCGACGCGCCGGGATGATCTGTTCGACTTCGAAGCGAAGCTCGGCCTCAGGTTCGTCCCGAAGCTGCTGGAAGAGCTCCATGAAGCCTTCGGGGTCTTCCGTCTTGCGCGCCATGAGACGGTGCAACTGGACGATCGGCATGTCGATGTACTCGTCGCGGTCGATCTCGAACAACTCGATGGCGCGACGGTTCAGGACCTTCACCCGTCCCTGACGATCGCTGAAGACGATCGCCTCTTCAACGGCTCCGATGACCGAGGTCAGCCGGTAGCCCGCGACCATCGCGAGCCGATGCTCCTCCATCTCTCCCCGGTAATGGGCGCGAAGACCCTCCGAAAGGAGCCCGGACACGTAGCCCGTGAACAGGAATACGACTGAGTTGAGGAACATCGCAACGGTCCGAGGGAACGTGTCGATGAGTTCCGCCAGACCGAGGTATCCCACGATCGAGACGCCTGCCATCGCAAGGCCCGTGCGGATGTTTCCGAGGAGTCCCGCCGCGATGATCGCCGGCACGAAGAAGAGCTGCGGAGAAGGAACGCGGCCTTTGAGTAAGGCGTAAGCCGCGAACGTTCCTCCCGTTGCGAAGGCGAGGCCGAACCACGCGGCCCGTTTACTGCGGCCGAATCGATCGAGCGCGAGACGGAAGTAGACCCATCCCCCGCCCAACAAAGCGGCAACGAGGAGGACGCCGGCGTAGTACCTGGTCGATCCGACGTCGAGGGTGTGGAGCGTGATCAGAAGGGCAAATGCAGTGGCTACGGAGATCAACTCGGCGACGCGTTGAGCCCACCTCCAGCTTCCTCTGGGTCCCACCGCTTCTCGCCGCTGCGTCATCAACTCGCTCGCCGGAGGCTGTGCTGCTGGACTTCCGTCACCCCAACCATACTCAGGGAACGGCACTCCACCTGTCATCTCGTGCGAACGCGCGGCCCTCCGCGCGCAGCATCTCGAGGTGAGCCTGAACCGAGTAGCGGGCGATCGGATGGAGCTGCGCGGGTGTATCGACGTACACCCGCGCCACGATCTCTTCGATCGTTAGGGGGCCGTCGGCGAGACTCGCAACGATCATCGACTCCCGCTCGCGCCGGTGCCGGATGAGTTCCCGGATGACTTCGTTGCCTCCATCGAGCGGGCGGAAGTGTCCGGGGTAGATGCGATCGATCCTCAGCCGGTCGAGTCGGTCCAGGCTCGCGAGGAACGCGCGCATGTTTCCATCGGGCGGCGCTATCACCGCGGTGCCCTCACCGAGGATGTTGTCGCCCGCGAAGAGACTCGCGGCCCCCTCCAGGAAGAAGCACAGGTGATCGGAGGCGTGGCCCGGCGTGTGGAGCGCGGTCATCGTCACCCCTCCGGCATCGATAGTCGCCCCATCCTGCACCGGCTCGACGGCGAGACCACCGGCGGCGACCGAACCCCACGCGCGCACCGGAGTCCGTGCGCTCCACCGCACCGCGGGCGAGGCGACCCGGCGGCCGGCCGGGAACAGACGGATCGACCGCTCATCCTCGCTGAATCCCAGCCCGGCATCGCGCACGGCCCCATGCCCATCCTCGCGGGCGAGCCAGGCGGGCGGGACGAAGCCCGCGGGCTCGAGACCGAGCCCGCGGAGGGAGCCGCGCCCTCGA
>JBOGXG010000164.1:0-2140 GCA_050694195.1 Actinomycetota bacterium
CCTGGAGAGGGAGCGCATCGTGGTGGCGCTCCCTCTCCAGGTGCTCCGCGACGACGGCACGGATATCAAGGAGGGTGACAAGATCGGAGGCCTGGGTGCTTACGTGGGGGCCGGTGTCTTCGATACCGGGGTTGCGGGAGATCAGATCTTCGATCACGTCCAGCTCATCAAGACGGCCGACGCGGAGATCCCGGTCAAGTCGATCACCGTCAGGGTCGGCAAGAAGTCGCAGAAACTCACCGACGGTAAAGGGCTCAAGGACGGCTACTTCACTGCGGAGTTTCCGGCATCGGCGTTCAAGAAGAACGGCCCGACGACGGTGAAGACCAGGACCTGCCTCGGCAAGGACTGCGTTTACCAGAGCTTCAAGATGACTCCTTGAACCAGAGCTTCAAGATGACTCCTTGAACGAGCTTCACTCCCGTTGAGGAGGACCACATGCTGGACGGGCGGCGCCGCATATCGCAGGTCTTTCGTGGGGTGCTCGTTCTGGAGGCGGTCCTAAGTCTGATCGTCGGTATCGCGGCACCAAGTGCCGCCCATCTCCGACCGGGAAGGACAGAGGTCGTAACGGTAGTCGATGCCTCAGCGGACCGAGCCTGCCGGCAGAACGTCTCCAATCCTCTGGGGAAGTCATCTCTCAGCCGCAACGCGCGCTACGTCGCGTTCGACAGCGAGCGCTGCGACCTAGTAACCGAGGATTCGAATCCTTTCAGCGATATCTTCGTGCGTGATCGGCGCGACGGGAGGACTAAGCTCGTATCGATCTCTTCCTTTGGCATCCAGGGGATGCACCCGCCGGATCTCATGGCGGGATCGTTCCGCCCTTCGATCAGCGCGAACGGGAGGTACGTCGCATTCGACAGCGATGCCACCAACCTCGTCGCGGGCGATACCAACGGGGCCCGGGACGTTTTCGTCCACGATCTCAGGACCGGCACGACCCAGCGGGTGTCCCTAGACTCCGCCGGCAACCAAGCCGGTTCGTTGGTCACGCTCGCCGATTCCAGCGATCCATCCATCAGCGCAGACGGCAGGTTCGTTGCCTTCGAGAGCCACGCTTCAAACCTCGTGTTAGGCGATACGAATCGCGCGCTGGACATCTTCGTCCACGACCGACGCACCGGCTCCACCAAGCGCGTGTCGGTTGCATCGGACGGAAGCCAAGCGGACGAGGCCTCACCGCTCACGGGGTTCCCGCCCCAACCGCGCAGCACCTGTGCTTCGATCAGCGGCAACGGACGTTTCGTTGCCTTTCGTAGCTGGGCCGAGGACCTTGTCGCCGACGATACCAACGTCGTCTGGGACATCTTCGTGCACGATCGCAAGAGTGCCGAGACAGAACGGGTATCGGTCGCTTCGGATGGGAGTCAGGTACAAGGCCATCCCGGCCAATACACGTGCGACCATGACTCGCTCAGCTCGAGGGGACGCTACATCGTCTTCGCCAGCGGGGCGGCGGACCTCGTCCCCAACGATGGCGCCGGAGACGCGATCGACGCCGCGCTACCGGGCGATATCTTCGTTCACGACCGTAAGACGGGGCGCACCGAGCGCGTTTCCGTGACCAGCGCGGGCGAGGAGGTTCCTGAGGGAAGTTCGCACGCCACCATCAGCGCGTCCGGCCGCGTGGTGGCCTTCATGAGTTGGTCCAACGAACTAACCCCCGGTGACGGTGGCGGCAGCCAATTGGGCGGCGACTTCGACGCTTACGTCCACGACCGCCGGATGGGATACACAGAGATGGTCTCTGTTAGCTCTGGGGGCAAGGAGGCGGGCTCATGCGGCGATCTCTTTGCCACGGATGAGGGGGAATCTCATCCTGCGGCCATCAGCTCCGACGGAAGCTTTGTTTCTTTCCGCAGCTGCGCCGACAATCTCGACCTTGACGGTGGACACAAGGCGATGTGGGACGAATTCTTGCGAGACCGGGGACCCGCCTTAAGCGTGGGACAGGTTGTCGCCTCGGGACGAGCGAGAAGCATCTCACTCAAAGGATCGCCACGCTTCGCCCGTACTGGGACCACCTGGATCCGCGACCCCGTAACCGATGCCGTCGGCTCCAAACTCAATAATGCTGGCGAGCTCCTTGGTGCCCGCCTCACCTACCGGCCGCTGCTGGATGATGTCTATGTCGTGC
>JBOGXG010000165.1:0-24419 GCA_050694195.1 Actinomycetota bacterium
ACACGATGAGGGCACAGCCGGCACCGACCCAGATGCTGATCCGCATATCGGATTCGGCAACGATCCAGGACGCGGCCCGACTGATGTGCGACATGAGCATGGGATGCCTCGGGGTGGACGACGATGCCCACGAGTTCATCGGTTTCATCACCGAGAGGGACGTCATGTGGGCGGCGGCGCAAGGGAAAGATCCACTTACAACGCACGTCGCCAGCATCGCGAACGATTTCCCGATCATCCTCGACGGCCCGATCTCGATCGACGAAGCGGCCAGCACTATGGTGACGGCTCACGTCCGGCATCTCCTGGTGCGGGAGGCCGGAGACATCAGGGTTCTCTCCATGCGGGATCTCTTCCTCGAGCACCTTCGGCCGGCCGACCGATCGTTCGACGCGCATCTCGCCTCGGTGGCCGAGATGTATCGCATGTTCGGAGAGGCGATCCGCGCGCGCGAGGTGACGACTCCAGCTGAGGTGAAGATCGACTAACGGACGGCGACCTTTAGATCCGTCGTGCGATGCTGGCGACTAGGACTCAGCGAGTGCTTCCTCGCGACGGGGGCCGTGGATCCTGATCGGGTGAACGCGTAGTTCCCTGCGCGTCAGCTCACCTCCGCAGTGGGAACAACACACCACGGGTTCGGTCTCGTGACCGCAGGTGACGTGTGTCAGCGTCACCGGAGCCTCGCCCCCCTCGCTCGTCCAGCGATCGCCCCAGCGCATCATCGTGAGGATGACGGGGAGGAGGTCGCGTCCTTTCTCCGTCAGCCGGTACTCGAACCGAGGGGGCCGGGCCTCGTACTGCTCTCGGCGAAGGACCTCCCGGGCGACGAGTTTCTGGAGCCGGTCGGTGAGGACGTTGCGGGCGATGCCGAGGTCGGCCTGGAAGTCCTCGAAGCGGCGCACCCCGTAGAACGCGTCCCTCAGGATCAACAACGCCCAGCGGTCCCCGATCGTCTCCAGCGTGCGGGCGATCGAGCATTCCATCTGGGAGAAATCCACAGGAGTCATAGCCCCAGGATAACCCGTCAGTTGCATTTTGCAACCTTGTGTGAAAGAGTGAGTTGCACATCGCAACTGACTAGGAGGTGAGCGATGACTTGGTGGAGGCAGATGTCGGACGTGTGGTGGGAAGGTCCCCTCCCCGTCGAGGTGACGCTCGATGAGTTGATGCCTGAACTCGACGACGGATGGGCCGAGTCGATGGCCACCCTTGCCAGGGAGGGCACATCGTGAGGGTAGCGACGGGGCCTCGGGCCTTCAAGACCTACTGGCTCGCCACGCGGATCAGCGCTCCCCTCTCCACTCGGCTCGCCGGGTTCTTTGCGGAGCGCATCTGGTTCACTCCATGGCGGGTCGATCCCGGCGAGCGCGGGCGCCGTAGACAGAGGGAATGGTTGCAGGACACTCAGCCGGCGAGATTCTCCACGAGCCATGGGCCACTGGTGGGTTTCTCCGCCGGCCGCGGTCCTGCGATCCTGCTCGTTCACGGCTGGGGTGAACGCGCCGCAAGCATGGGCGCTTTCGTTGAGCCGCTCACCGGCGCAGGCTTCAGGGTCGTTGCCATCGACCTTCCCGGCCACGGCGACAGCGTCTCGATGCGTCCGAACATCTACACCATCGCGGACGCGATCCGTGAGGTAGCCGATGCCGTCGGCGGACTGCATGGGATAGTTGCGCACTCCTTGGGCGGACACTCGACGATGGCCGCATTGCGCGACGGGCTCGATGTTCCGGCTGTGGTGTTGATCTCTCCCTCCTCGCGCGCGGAGCACGCCGTGGATCGCTTCACGGAGCTGCTCAGGCTTCCGGGGCGGGCGAAGGCAGGTCTGGAGGCCGCTCTCGAGAGACGCTTCGGCCGGTCGATCTGGGATGACCTGACGGGGAGCAACTTGATCCGCGAGGTGACCACGCCGGCCCTCATAGTTCACGATCGGGGCGACCCTCAGGTGGCGTTCGACGATTCTTGGCACCTGAGCCGGGCGTGGCGGGGAGCGCGCCTCATGATCACCGAGTCGCTGGGGCATGGCCGCATCCTGCGCGACCCGCGCGTGCTGGCGAACTCCGTCTCGTTCCTCCGCGGCGATCCATCATCGGACACGATCCGACCGAAGGAGCTCGAACATGCGGGCGGCTGAGGCCTTCCAGACTCCCCCAGCGAAGATCATCCCTTGAGGCCATGCGAAGCCGCTGTGAAGCATCGTCGTCGCGAAAGAACGAAGCGCGCGACCGTGGACGGCCTCATCCGACTCGCCGAACTGGGGCGCGAAACGGGAGCGCGCTGCTAGCGGGGCTAGCGCCTGCCTTACCATCGCCGCATGGAGAATCGCTATGGAGCGCCGGTGGCGGGCGCCGAGAAAGAGGTGCTGGCTGGGTTCCTCGACCACTACCGGCGAACGATGCTCGACATCTGCGACGGGCTGACGGAGGAACAGCTCCGACGAGTCATGGTTCCCTCGGGCAACACCCTCCTAGGGATGATCAAGCATCTCGCTTACGTCGAGCGCGGATGGTTCCAGGAGAACGTCGCGAACGAACCGTGGGACTACCCCGGCGATCCCTTGCTGGACTTCCAAGTGGGTGCCGACGAATCGAAGGAAGACATCTTCGAGATGTACAGGCGGTCATGTGCGCGATCGAGGGAAGCACTCGCGGCGGCATCCCTCGACGACATGGTCCAGAACCCCGAGCGGAGTCGTGACTACAACGTCAGGTGGGTGGTCGTGCACATGATCGAGGAGACAGCGCGTCACGCGGGCCATGCCGACATCCTCCGCGAGATGATCGACGGTCGCACGGAGACCGGATACATCTGATGTGCGTTTTCTCATCACGGACGATCCGAACATAGCGTCACAGATCGTCCAGGGCCAAGCGGCAGGAGGCCGCGCGGGGACGGAGAATCGCGGAGGGATGCTGTCGCGTCGCGAGTTCCTACGGATGGGTGCGATCGGGGGGGCCGCGCTCGCTCTGCCTGCTGACGGAGCACTCGCCCTGCTCGCAGAGAAGGAACGGCCGTTCCGCGTGCCGCTGTCGATACCTCCCGTCCTCAAGCCCGTCCGCAGCGACGGCGACCGCGACTTCTACCGGCTCACGATGAAGGCGGCGGACGCTCGCATACTTCCCGGCAAACGCACGAGGGTGTGGGGCTTCGACGGCCGCTTCCCCGGCCCCACGATCAAGGCGCGCCGGGGGCGCGAGATCGTCGTCCGACAGGTGAACCGACTGAACGTCGACACGACGATCCATCTCCATGGAGGACACGTCGCCGCCGAGAACGACGGGCATCCCATGGATCTGATCCCGCCCGGGGACCGGCGCGACTACCACTACCCCAACCTTCAGGAAGCGGCGACGCTCTGGTACCACGACCACACGCACCATCACACGTCGCGCAACGTCTATATGGGCCTCGCCGGCCTCTACCTCATCGAGGATGCCGCGGAGGACGAACTCAACCTCCCGCGCGGCGCTTACGACATCCCATTGGTGATCCAGAACCGGTCCTTCAACAGCGACGGTTCGTTCAGATTCCGGGGGAACCGCAACGTCGTGAAGGGGAACACGATCCTCGTCAACGGGCGTCCCCAGCCCTTTCTGAAGGTTGCCAACCGCAAGTACCGCTTCCGGATCCTGAACGCATCGAACACGCGCGGTTATACGCTCGGCCTCGATCCGGCGGCTCCTCTCGTGCAGATCGCGTCCGACGGCGGGCTGCTGCCCGCCCCTTATACCGATACGAACCTCTCCCTGTGGCCGGCCGAACGGGCCGAGGTTGTCATCGACTTCTCGGCCTTCGAGGTGGGGTCGAAGGTGGTCCTCCACGATCTCAAGGATCCGCTGGATCCGTCCTCGGCGACGCCGGTCATGCGTTTCGACGTCGAGCGCGAGGAGGAGGACCCCAGTTCGCTCCCGCCCATGCTTCGGCCGATCGACCGGCTCGTAGGCGTGACGGAGCGCGTCTTCGAACTAAGCCTCGATCAGGTCACGCGCACGTGGGTCATCAACGGTAAGCCGTTCTCGCACCGCCGGATCGACGCGGAGCCGAGGCTCGGCGATACGGAGATCTGGACGTTCCGGAACCTCTCCCAGAAGACCCACCCGATGCACGTCCATCTCGTCATGTTCCAGGTCCTCACCCGTAACAACCTGCCGCCCGCGGGCAACGAACTAGGTTGGAAGGACACCGTCAGGGTCGGGCCGGCGGAAACCGTACGGGTGGCGATGAGGTTCACGGACTTCGCGGGACGCTACGTCTTCCATTGCCACAACCTCGCCCACGAGGACCACTCGATGATGGGCCAGATGCGGGTCGTCGAATAGCCGGCGCCGAAACGCCGTCGCCGGCCGGTCCCCCATTCAGGGGATATCGCCGGCGAAGGCAGGGGAACGATCCAAGCTCGCAGAAACCAGGCCCTCGAGAGGGGCGATGACGGCCCCGCGAACCGAGGAGTGAGGATGCGGAAAGCGTTGGTCGGGCTGACCATCGCCGGTGCGAGCCTGGGAGCCCTGATCCCTGCGAGCTCGGCCGGAGCTACTACCTGCGAGATCAGCGACCCCGGGGTTGAGGACGTCGTCTGCGTCATCGTCTACGACCCGGTGGTCCGGGCCGCCTGCACGGCCCTGGAGAAAGTAAAGGTCGACTGCTTCCAGTAACACTCGACAGCGGGCGGCATCGGGGATAGAACCGCGGCCGTGAGAGTGCGGTCGATCGCCGGATGGATCCTCGTCGTCGCGGTCGGCTGCACGTCCGCGTCGGATGGCTCGTCCGGATCGCGAGGCACCACCACCCCGGCGGCGGTAGATGCCCCGTCGGGCGATGGCGGGCGCGACCGATCCCAAGGTGGACCCGGTTCCACGGGATCCGGGGGGTCTTCGCCCGAACGTGCTTCAACGACGGTGGACGAGAGAGCCGGCGATGCCACCAGTAGCGGCGATGTCGAGGGGTATCCGGAGCTTGCCGGAGCGAACGTCACCGGGAGCGAGCGCGCGGTCGACTTCGATCTCGTCTTCGCTCGGGAAGTCCCAGAGCGCACCCCGCACAACGCACAGATGATCCTCTCGCTGTCGATCCTCGACCAGCAGGGCGACCGCTACGTGTTCAACGCCACCGGCACCGAGGAAGGGTGGAGCACCGTGGTCCTCACCCCCGAGGGGCGTGCCGGGTTCCGGGGCGAGTTCGCGATCGCGGGCCGGACGGTCGGGATCTCCGTGCCGTGGTCGGAACTGGGAGGGCCGCGGCCCTTCCGGTGGATCGTCAGCGCCGCCTGGACCGGGGACCCATCGAAGGGGACGAGCTACGCCTTCGACTCGATCCCGAACCGCGGCTTCGCCGGGTTCCCCGACGCCTGAGAAACCGCCCCAAAAGGCAGGATTCGCCCACCTCCTACCGAAATGTCACTCAGGGGCAACGGCGCCTCGGGCACTCGTCCGACGCGGTTGGGCTGCAAGGAAAGGGGTGGGCGGAATGACCAGGCGGCGGCTCCTCTCGGGCGTGGTGGCTGTGGCCCTCATCGCAACGCTAGGCTCGCCGGGGGCCGGTGCGACGGACCGCCGGGATGCCGCCGCGGCGAAGACGGGATCCTGGAGCAAACCCTTCGCGGAATTGCCCGTCTTCGCGAAGAGGCCCCCGCGCACGCCCAAGGAATCGATGAAGATCCCGCCGGCGGTCTCGATGGCAGTCCTGCCGGACGGCCGGATCATCTACTGGGGCGGCCTGGAGAGCCTCGAGAACTCGGACTTCCCGATCGCCGCCGACGCTCCTCGAACGGTCACCAAGAGCAGGAGCCGGATCCTGGATATCCGCGACGGAACTCCGTCCTGGTCCGTCCCGAAACCCGAGAACGCGGGGGCGCACGATCTCTTCTGCGCCGACCAACGCCTGCTCGCCGACGGGCGGCTCATCGCGGTGGGTGGAACGGTATGGCGTTCGGACCCCGTCGATCTGAAACCCGTCACCGGCGACGGCGGACCTGCCGGCACCGGGGAGCTCTTCGGCAGCAACTCCGTCCGGACCTTCGATCCGCGGACCAACCGGTGGGACGTCAACAAGAAGTGGATGAAGTTCTCCCGTTGGTACCCCTCCCTGATCACGATGGGCAACGGGAAGCTCCTCGTCGCGTCCGGCGTCGAACGCCTCCTCTACAACGACAAGGGTCTCAACGTCCACGCCACCGAGACCTTCAACCCCAAGACCGGCAAGTGGAAGAACAACGGGGCCGACGGAGAGACATCCTTGCCACTCTTCGCGCGACTCCATCTCCTGCCCGATGGGAACGTCTTCTACTCCGGCGTCGGCCAGATGTGGGGACCGTTCGGGCAGGCCGTCGACGAAGCCCTCTGGCACTTCTACAAGGGCTATGACCCGAAGAGGAACGAGTGGACGACGTACGGCGCGGGCCACTACGGAGCGCGCAGCGGCGCCTTCTCCGTGATGCTCCCGCTCGAGCCCCCTTACCTGCGGGCCGACATCCTCATCGCCGGTGGCACTCTGGCCACCTCCCCCGGGTCCTACGTGGCCAACAACCTCACCGAGATCGTCCGGGCCGTCGGTGGGCAAGCGGTGAGCATGCACGGTCCGGACCTCAACAACCCTCGTTGGTTCTCTAGCGGAGTCGCTCTTCCCGACGGCAGCGTCCTTGCCGTCTCGGGCGCCAGTAGGGACGAGGTCATCCTGCCCGGCAGCGAATCGCCGGTGACACAGGCCGAGCTCTACAACGGCAAGAGGTGGGTGCCGCTCGAGAACGCAACGCGCGTGCGGACGTACCACAACAGCGCGGTGTTGCTCGCCGATGGAAGCGTCCTCGTCGGGGGCCACTCGCCGATAAACACGGGCTACGGCGCGAAAGGCGATAACTCGGCAGAAGCCGTGACCGGAACGAACAACCTGAAAGATCCCTCCTTCGAGATCCTGGAGCCGCCCTACCTGTTCCGGGGGCCGCGCCCCACGATCACCCACGCGCAGAAGGGCATCGCTTGGCGCAGCACCTTCGACGTCGGCACCGCTGGCGGCGGCGACATAAAGAAGGTCGTTCTCTCGCGCCTCCCCGCGGTGACGCATATCACCGACCCCGATCAGCGCACGGTGGAACTGGACTTCAAGGCGGCCGGCAACGGTCGTCTCTCGGTCGCTGCTCCACCGAACGGCAACGTTGCCCCGGCGGGCTACTACTACCTCTTCGTGTTGAGCGATAACGGCGACGGCCTGACGCCCTCCAAGGCGCGCATCGTCCGCGTCGGCCCCCGCGCGCAAGGCGGCGAGGCCGTCGCACCCATGGGTCGGTAGAAGCCACGATGCGCGGTATCTCACGCGCTGCCGTCTCTGTCGCAACGGCGGGGCTCACGATCTTGGCGGTCGCGACCCCGTTCGCGACCGCTCACGAAGAGACCGCTCTGTACGCGCTTGCGGTGATAGATGAAGTGAGTCCCGACGTCGCGGGGCTCGAGGTTCGAGTGGCTCAGCTCACGGCTCCAGTCGTGATCGTGGCGAACCGGACGGACGATCCGCTGGTGATCCACGGCACCAGCGGCGAACCGTTCCTGCGCATCGCAGGGGGCCGGGTCGAGGCGAACCTTCGCTCCCCTACCGCTTACCGATCCGCCGATCCCACGGGAGAGCGTCCCCTGCCGGCGAAGCTCGAGCCGGGAGAGCCGCCTCGGTGGACGCTGCTGGCAAGGAAGTCTTCCTGGTCGTGGTTCGATCCGCGCGTTGCGTACCGCCGCGGCGCTCTTAACGAGTGGACGATCCCGGGACGGCTCGGGGACCAGAGCGTGACGATCTCGGGAGACTTCGAGGCGATCAGAGGGCACGGTCACTTCCGGACGGAGTTGGACGCGGCACCCCGGATGCCGGGCCTGGATATCCGGATGTTCGACGGCTCCGTTCCGGGGATGTTCGCGCGCAACACCACCGGCCGGGCGCTCGCGATCCCCGGGCGCCAGGGCGAGCCGTTCCTGGAGATCGGACCCGACGGTGTCTTCGGGAACACCCGGTCGCCGGATCTCTACCTCTCCGGAGGTCTGACCGTGCGCAAGGTCCCGGCGATAGCGGACCCCGACGCACCGCCGAGGTGGGAGCGTCTGTCATCGGAGCCCGTATGGTCCTGGCTCGAATACCGCGCCCGCCTGCCGGCTTCCGCCGGGCAGCGCGCCCGTCTCGGCACGCAGCCGCACACGGTCTTGTCCTGGATCACGCCGATGACCTTGGGGAGCGACCGGCTACAGGTGGAGGGACATGTCGAGTGGGTTCCTCCGCACACCGAAGCCGCGGCCGCGCAAGGGGCCGCGGTGCAGCGGTGGGGTCTCGCCCTGCTCGTGGCCTTGATACTCGGCGGGGTCACGACTCTGGTTCTGTGGCGGTTCCCGCGTCGGGCGAAGCATCCTGAGGACCTGACTCGCGACCTAGACGGCGATCCCTTCGCGTCTGGGGGGCACGCCGGCACGTTCGATCCCCGTTGACCATCCGGGGGCGCGCCCACCGGGTGGTGGACGGATCGATCGAGCGTCGATGCCGCTTCGCTCCAGGAGCCACGAGATGACTGAATTGGAGTTCCACATCTCCTCGCCGGGAGCCGGGCAACGCCCCCACAACAGCGGCGGCACGTCCCCTACCAGCTCGAGGAGGCGGAGGGAATGGGACTCGTCATCGCTGATGCGTTGGGGGCCGCCGATCGCAGATGCAAGGTCGGAGATGGTCCCTCCGGGCCAGCAGCGGATCTCGTAGCGGAAGGCGCGCAACCGTCCGAGGAGAGGAGTGCCGACGGACCCCTCGACGATCACGCCGCGAGATCGTGCATCGTCGTCGGGGATCGGCCACGCGTTCTCCACGACGAACCGTTCCTCGGACAGGGTAACGATCAAAGCCGTGTGGTAGAGGTCGAGCGGCTCGCGGTGCTCGAGTCGCGCTCGGATGGCCTCGTAGAGTCGTCCGTTGAACCGGACGAACCGTCCTCCGGCTCCCAGCGGTAACCAGTACAGGTCGATGGCGGCCACGTCCTCCACACTCCTTGCTCTCACCGACGAGCAGATCGCGCCTCTGACTTCGAGGGTCTCAGCCGCAGGGGGGTTCGGTTAGGACCGATGGACCCGGCGCCGGAGGTCTGTTCGGCCCTGGTCGACCGACGCGAACCGAGGGACGGTTAGCTCGGAAGTCAGGCCTGGGGCCACCGAAGAGGCCTAGATACCGGATCGCCAGGAGGTGAAAGATGAGACAGTCCACACCGTTCACGTTGGACGGCAAGAATGCGGTCGTGACGGGCGGCGCCATGGGCATCGGTCTGGGTATCGCGGGCGAACTCGTCGACGCCGGAGCTAACGTACTCATCGTCGATGTCGACGGCGGCGCCATCGGCCAGGTTGCGAGCGATCTCGAGGGCAGGGGGACGAAGGTCGCGTTCATGGCGATCGACCTGGCCCAGGACGGAGCGGGCGAGGAGGTGGTTGCACGCTGCATCGAGGAACTCGGCTCGATCGACGTACTCGTCAACAACGCCGGCATCTACCCGCAGGTTCCGATGCTCGAGATGACGGAGGAAATCTTCGATCGTGTCTACAAGCTCAATCTGAAGGCGCTCGCGTTCACCTCGAAGGCCGCGGCGGCGCGAATGATCGAGCATGGCCGAGGAGGCGCGATCATCAACATCGGCTCGATCGATAGCTTCCACCCATCGATGATCGGTCTCGCCGCATACGACGCGTCGAAGGGCGGGGTGCTGATGTTCACGAAGAACCTCGCCTTAGAACTTGCCTCGCAGGGCATCCGCGTCAATATGATCGCCCCCGGCGGGATCGTCACCCCAGGAGTCTCAAAGCCGTTGCAAGGGAGTGACATGACGCCTGAGCAGATGGAGGAGATAACGGCCGCGTTCACCGCGCGGATCCCCATGAAGAGGTTCGGTGAGCCTGCAGAGATCGGCACAGCCGTCGTGTTCCTTGCATCCGACGCGGCGAGCTACGTCACGGGGACCTCGCTCGTAGTGGACGGCGGAAGGCTCCTGGGCTGACGGCGTTAGCGATAGTGACGTACTGGTCTCTCGAGAGAGACAAGAGATGGAAGGAGGAAGCCGAGATGAGTCAAACGATCGAGGAGCTCGTGAAGGGGCATCGTGACGCGATCACCGTAAGGAGGGTCTTCGGCGACCCGTTCGAGAAGAACGGGGTAACCATCGTCCCCGCCGCGAAGATCATTGGGGGCGGCGGAGGAGGCGCCGGCGAATCGCCCGAAGGGGGCGGTCAAGGATCCGGCTCGGGTTTCGGGATGGCGGCGAGGCCGGCGGGCGCGTACGTGATCCGTGGGAACGACGTCACATGGCAGCCCGCCGTTGACGTCAACCGCATCATCGCGGGGGCGTTCGTCATCGCGGCTTTGGCGCTCCTGCGAGGCCTCCGCTCGAGATGACTCGAGGCACCGCTCCAAACCTCGAGCGCAACAAACACCGGCTGCTGGAAGAAGTGCTGCCTGGTTCAGTCGCCCCCGACGATGAGCGCGCTACCCGGGGACAGCGCTTTGGCGGTTACGACGTCGCCCGCTTGGAAGAGGTACTCCACGGCCGTCGGCTCGCCCGAGGACGGGCTCTTTATCTTTTCGGTCTTCTTGCCGCGCTTCACCTTGACGAGCCACGAACCCTGGCCGGCAACACCCGCGACGGGGCCCTCCATGTCCTCCATGACCGTGAACGTGCAGGTCGATTGGGCGGGGTTCATCGCCTCGCAGCCCTCCGGCGCCATCGCCTCGTTCGATGGATGTGTCGATCCGCTCGTAGGAATAAGAAGCACCGCAGTCGCCGTTACCGCGATCATCGTCCTAAGCATCGTCCACCCTTTCCCCATTACCGCACTATCAGAGTCCCCGTCATGCTGTGATGCAGAGTGCAGAAGTATGTGTACGAGTCTCCCGATCTCACGTTCTCTAGACCGAGGATCGGCGTCGTCTGGCCCAGCGAGATGAGCGGGGTCCAGAAGATCGGACACGCGTGTCCGTGGGAGTGTCCGCCGTGGCCTCTCTTCTTCTTCCCCTTCTTCTTCTTGCACCATGGCATGGTCTTCTTGGCGCCGACACCATCAGTCTCGACGTCCTGAACCAGGTCGTGCATCTCGATGTCGATATTCGTGAACGTAACTTCCTCGCCGGGCTCTACGACGATGACGGGCGTGGCGTATCCGTAGAACTTCGCCTGCAGAAGTGCCAGGGCACCCGGGCGCCCTTGCACCTGCGCCTCGGCGGGAACCCCCAGAACGAACAGGGCGAGTGCGGACGATGCCGCCACCAGCTTCCACTTCGATGAGCGGTGCTTGCTCACTGAACGATCACCGTCCCTCGCATGTTCGGGAACACCGTGCAGTAGAAGTCGACCGTGGTGCCGGGAACGAGGTTCTTCGTACCGTAGACCTTCGTCTCGACGGCGCCGACCGTCATCGATATCGGCAGCGACCACAAGAGGGGGCACTTGCCCTTGGGGAACTGCCGCGGGTTCCTCTTCCTATGGCGGGGTTCGTCGGGATCCCAGGGGTTGCACCAGGGGGTGTCGTCGGGTCCCATCGCGACAGATCTGACGTCGTGGACGAACGGCTCCGCGTTCACGAACGTGATCTCGTCGCCCGGCTGCGCAACGATGACGGGTGTGGCGTAGGTCGCGCCCCGGCTGCCCGGCACCGCCACGATCACCGGCGAACCGACCCTCGTTGCCGGGCCCTCGCTCGCGGGTTCAGCCCCCGACGCCGGCATCGGAACGGTGATACTTAGCAGGCCGGCCAGAACGCCCCCCACGATGCACCCTCTGTGGAACGCGCGCTGCCGGGAGATCACGGCAAACCGTACGAGATGATGAACGAGCCGGTCGCCGCGTAAACGCGGTTGCGCGCGATGGCGACCCCCTGGCTTGCAGAATCGACAGCGCTGTTCCCGACGTCGATGGACATCGGTCTACGCATGATCGGTAGGCCCGTCTCTGCGTCGACCATGTTTAGGTTCCCTAGGCCGTCGATGACGTAGACCACTCCGTTCGCCGTCGATACAGATTGGTAGTGGATCCCGTCGTGCATCGGATAGGCCCACTCCAGGCGACCCTCGTTGGCTTTCTTGGTCCCGATCCCGACGAGGTGGCCGATGGGGCTCCCGACCGTGTAGATACGACCGTTCGCGTAAGCACCCGATGTGGCGTTGCAGGAGAAACACGGGGCGCTGACGGTCGTTTGCCACGCAGGAGCCATGTGATCGGTGTAGACCGCGTGGTACACGCCGGCCTTCTGCAGGTCGCCCATCAGGAGCCGTCCCGACGCGTCGCGGAACAGGTTCGGCGACGCTCCGAAGTCGAGGTCCAGCATCAGGCAGCCGAGGCTCCACACCAGGACGGTCGTCTCGTCGGCGAAGTTGTCGCAAACCGCCTGCCGGTCGGCACCGCTGACGTACTGGTCGTTCCTGCCCTTGTAATGGTCGACGATGTCCCCGAAAGTCTTCCTCTTCGGGTTACCGTCGATCTTCAGCAGGCTGTTCGCGTAACGGGCTTCCTTCCCCTCGCTGTGGGGGTTCCCACCGCATGCGTAGATGTACATCTCTTTCACATCGACGGCGGCCGAGCACCACACCGAAGCGCCCTCGTACCCTTTCTTGTACTCCTTGTCGGTGATCGTCCAGCGAGTCTCGAGGATGGTCCCGCCGCGACCTCCGGACGTCGATACCCGGCAGCTCAGATAGGAGCGGTCATCGCAGTTCCGTGACGCATCGAGGATCGCGTAGCCCCCGCGCGTGGGGCCGCTTCCCTCGACGCCCAGCCAGCCCTGGAAGATCAGACCCCGGTAGTAGATGGGGGCCGCGTTGAAAACGGCGCTGAACTTCTTGGTGGTCATCACCGTCGATTTCCAGAGGAGGGTACCGGTCGCTTGATCGAGCGCTGCGACGTACGGCGAACCCGGCCTGCTCACCGCGACGAACACCATCCCGTTCTCCACTGTCGGCGAGCCGACTATGACGCCTCCGATCAGGGCGCCGCCGCCCTCGCCCACGAGTTGCTCGGCCCAGACCAGGTTCCCCTTATCGGGATCGATGGAGAAGACCCAGCCGGTGCTGGTCGACGCGTACATGCATCCGTCGGCGATGACCGGCGTGTTCTGGAATCCACCCCCGTTCAGCACCTGGTCCTGGGCGGTGGCGTCGAAGACCCATTTCGGCTCGAGGGAGGCCGCGTTCGAAGCCTCGATCTTCTTCTCTAGGGGCTGGGTCCGCGTGTTGTGGAGGTCGTGCCCGTAGCTACGCCACTCGCCGCCCGGATGGTTGGGCTTGGCGCAACCGCCCTTAGCGGCGGAGGCGGCCTGCGGCCCGGCGAAGAGCAGAGCCGGCGCGCTCAGCGCGAGCGCGGTCACGGCAGCCAGGGCTCGGCCTCGCCGGACGTTCACTTCACCGTCACCGACGGGAACATCGCAGAGGCCTGGCCGACCTGAGGACACGCATCGCCGAGTTGAAGCCCGAACTCGATCGTTATCTTCTCGCCGCGCTTAGGCCTGTCGAAGAGCGACGCCGTGACCTCGGCCTCCTCCGCCAGTGGTCCCTGGCGCTTCTTCACTCCCAGCCATTCGCCCTTCGCGTCCCGCGCTCCGACGGTTATCCAGCTGTACGCGTCGAGGGCCGCGGTGTAGGCGACACTCACCTTCGAAACGGGCTGCTTAACCGTGTGCTTCACGTGGAACATCGCCCAGCCCGCCGACGGCTCAGGGGTGCAGCCGACAACCGGAGGGATACCTGGGAAGACCCGGAGAACGGCCATGTTCCCGCTGCTCGGATCGGCCTCGATGTGGTTGAACTCATCGCCTCCGGTGGGACCGGGCTTGTACGGAGGCTCATGGACCGTCCCCTTCTTGGCCGCGACCGAGGGCGCGCCCTGCGCGACGGAGGGAACGATCAGAGCCGCGAGAACGACCGCGAGCAGCGGGGCGACGCCGGCCGTCCCCCGGACGCGTTTTCTCTTCCTCGAAGGTCCCGTATATCGAGCCGGTTTTGGCCCAAAAAACGTCATGGGGACCACGGGTTCGACCAGAGCTCGTGCATGACGCCCTCGGGCGTGCGCTCTCCGTACACCGAGTTCGACGCGAGGGGGGCCCTGAGCAGGGGGCCGTCGCCTTCCAGGTAGCCCTTGTCCCGGAACTCCTGCACCTTGTCGCACTTGATCATGTTGACCCTGGCGTCGGCATCGATCCTGTAGGCCTCGGCGGCGTTGCGTCCGAAGATGCGGTTGCGGATCGTCCGCTCCGGATGCGGCCTGCCGTCGGTTGGCCAGTTCTTCACGTGCGGGTGCGGCCGGCGGTAGCTCTGGCCGGACTGGGCGTTGATGCGTGGGTCCCAGGCATCGCCCTCGAGCCCGTGTGGCAGGTTGTAGAGCTCCCTCGCCTTCTGCGAGAACTCGAACGATCGCAGCGCGACGATCTCCGATTGGGGAGAGCCGTACCACAGGCTGTCCGTGCCCCAGCAGATCCTGAGGGCGCCGACGTACTTGATCATCTTGCCCAGGTAGTGGGAAGCGTCGCGGGTGTTGCCCATGACGCTGCGCCATACCGAACCGGTCTCCGCGTAGACGTTCGGGGAGTTTCCGTGCGCGAGCCCCCGCGGGATGAACTGTTCCGCATCCATCCCGTTCTCCCGGAGCGATTTCACGAACGTATCGACCCCGCGATCGGCCGAGTTCACCTTGTCGTCGCCCGCGTACGCGTGCTGCGGCTCGCCGTCGTAGCCGGAGTGGTAGACGAGGAACTTCACGTCGCGATGCTTCCTCGCGGCCGGCCCGATATCGCGCGGAGAGGCCGCCCTCTGATCGAAGCCCGGTAGAGCGAACCCCTTGTGGACCGCGATGATCTTGGGGATATCGAACTCGTTACCGACCTGTCGCACCTGATCGCAGAACTGGTCGCCGATGTGATCGTCGAGGAACCAACCTGTGGTGTACGGAAGGTCGCCCCACGCGGTGTAGACCTTCCATCCCCCGATACGCTTGCCGTGCCTCTGCACGTTGTCGCGCATCAGGTCGAACTCTTCCTTCATGAACAGTGGCTCGGCGAAGGCGGACTGGGATGTGCCGAGCGACCCCCTGTTCGGCATCACGAAGGCGTGCATGACGGAACGCTGGGTTCCTCCTGCGAGCTCTTTCACCGTGTCGAGCGTGAGCGCGGCCTCACGCACCGGCAGGGGCTGGTTGTCGGGCTCGGCAGGGACCGCCGAGAGCACGGTGAAGTTCGTCGACGAGTCGAGGAAGAGCTCCTTGAGGTAATGGAACCGCCCGAGGTTCTCGATCGGGTCGACCTCGCGGCCCCCACGGAACGGCGTGTCCGTCGGCCAGTACGGGTCGCCGGACGAGGCGATCCCTCCTGCCTGGGGCCAGACCGCCGCGAAGAACGCCTCGATGGCGGGGTTCGTCACACGCCAGGTCTCGTTGGGGTCGACGTGGTGACTCTGGACGTCGAAGATGAACTCCCCCGGCGCGTTGTTCAGCTGCGCGTTGGGGAATTCGAGGTCGCAGGCGGCGTTCGTCAGGGTGTTGTGGGCGAACGCTTTGTAGGACCCCCACGTCGTTCCGGTCACCTGGTTGATCCCCCAGAGACCTGCAGCGAAGGCGGCGGCCGTCCTCACGAACTCCCGCCGGGGCATGTTGAACCTACGCCTTAGACGCTCCGTCTCCTGGTTGGCGATCCGCATGATCGCCAACTGCTCCTCTGACGGGTCCGTCGGCAGGAACTCGCCGTTCGACACAGGAAGGACGTCGACCGGCAACCCCTCCCACATCTCGCCGTAGTGGGCCTTCCACTTGATCACCTGTCGATCACCGCCGCCGCGCTCCTTTCCCCCCACCTACCTATTACTTCACAACTTCGAAAGCACCTCTCATGCTGTGATGGATCCGGCAGTAGAACGTGTAGATACCGGGCTTGGTCGGCGTGAACTCCCAGTACGCCCCGTCCCGGATGGCCTCGTCGAACGGCTTATCGGAGCCGAACTGACCGCTGGCGGGAGAGAAGAACACGCCGTAGCCGATCTCCGTGGAGTCGAAATCCATGACGTCCTTCGGAGATCCGATCCCGCCATCGGCGAGGGGATAGTCCATCCCCGTTTCTCCCGTGCAGGGGGCCGCGCAGCGCGTGGCCGTGTGCCAGATGTTCGACGCGCTGTCTGCGTTCCAGAACTTGAACGGCTCGCCGGCCTTCACCCGGGGGATGCCGTTCTGTTCGATGACACCCATGTCGGCGAGGCCGTAGGTGAAGCCCTCCATCGTCAGGTCGGTCACGAGGGGGCCTTCCTTCTTGGGGAGCGGCGGGCACTTACCGAAGCGACATCCTCCGAAGTGATTCGACTCCTCGAGGTGACCGTGCGTCACCTGTCCTCGGAGACACAGCGTCTTCTGCGGTCCCTTGAGATCCGGGGTGCAGGTCTCCTTGCGCCAGCCCGGTGGAGTCAGCGCGTTCTTAGGGACCCCGCGATCGATCTTCACGTTGTCCTCGAAGACGTCGACGCCGGCGGGCGCATAGGGGTCTTTAGGCGCGACCCACGCCATGACGATGCCCATGTTCTCGTACCAGGAAGCATCTTGACTGTCGTAGACGGCGTTCAGCCGGAGGATGTCGCCGGGTTCGATCTTGACCTTCCAATCGAGGAACGCGCCGGTTCCCGTCATGGAGAAGTCCCACGAGTTCGCGGGACCACCGGCGCGGCCCGACCGTTTCCGCTTGAGATCCCCGGTTACCGCGTCGAAGCCCTTGTACTTGCGGTCCCAGTAGAGGGCATCGGAGATGTGGATCATCTTCTCCTTGCCGTCCCGTACCAGGCTCACCTCGTCCGCGATCCCTCCCGGATGGAGGTGACCCCCCATGGTCACGATCGTCCCGGCCATGTCTTTGGGGACCTTCCAGTCGGCCCCCTGGATATCGATGGGTTTTCCTTGTTGCGGCGTTACGTTGCCGTACATGTCGTGACGAGCGCAGTTCTGCTTAGGCCAGGTGCACACCTTCTGGCCGTACTCCTTGCTGTAGCTGCCGAAGCCTTTCTGCACGTTGAAGACCGGGTTGCCTGAGGTGTCGGGCGCGCCCTTAGCGATCGGCTCGTGCTGGACGTCGAGCCAGATCGGCTTCGTCGGGACGAGTCCGACCTCCTCGGCATCTTCCGTCGCCACGAAATCCATGTCGTAGGTGATCCACACCTCTTTGGGCTGGACGACCTCGCTGTGAACCATGTAGAGAAGGAGCCATTTGTCGTCGGCGTTCACCTGCATGCCGTAACCGCGCGGGAACGGAAGAACCGTCTTCTCCTCGCCGGCAGCGAAGAAGGGACCGTTGCCATAGGAGTCCCCCGCGTTGAGCCAGGTCGCGTGATGGAGATGGACCACATCGATGGGAGGCGCCTGCCCGGTCTCGTCGACGAGATCCGGCTGGAAGCGGGTGATCATCCCGTCGTAGGCGGGTTTCTCGATCGTGACGGGCCCGATGAGGACGTCGTTCTGGCCCGGCTTGACGGTGATGGGGCCGAAGGCGAACTTGATGCGTTTACAGAGGTCGCCGGCCTGTGCCGACGCGGTCTTCGCCCAGCCCTTCTTCTCGAAGGCGCTCTCCGGGGTGCACTCGGCGCCCGGGACCTGCTCGAGGAAAGCCGGGTCGGGGACCTCCTGGCCGGAGGCGGAACCACCAACCCCGAGTGGAACCACGGCCACCACCACCATCAGTGCGGCGATCGACATCTTCCCGCTCCGGCGCATGCTCATCTCCCCTTCCCGCTCTCTCGAGCGAAAGACGGCATTCCGTGTTCCATCGAGGGGTTGCTCATTTCAGTGCAGGATTCGTCCCTTAGTGCCTTTTCGCCCCTGATGCCCTGATTCCCTTCCGCCTATTCGTCGAAAAGAAACCGGCTCATTTGTCCAAAAAGGAGACGCTCGCGGGGACGTTAGATCACGCTGCGCAGCGAGGTGAGCGCGGAACGGGCGCGCCGAGCGATGTCGGCGACCTCCTCGACGGACGCCTCGGCGCGCATGCGAAGGCGAAGGTCCCTCAGGCACTCCTCCAGCACCGACTCGGCGGCGCCATCGGCGGAGTGGAGCGTGTCGCGAACGACGGCGTAGTTCTCCACGTAGGCCCGGGCGGCGAGCTTGTCCGCCCTGAAGGCGTCTCCCGCTCCGTAGGTGGTCGCCGCGCCGGCGACCAGCTCGGCGACCCGGTCGAGGTAGTCGGCCACCGCCGGCTCCTGCCCGAGGCGGGCGCCGGCGTGCTCCTGGAGGACCTGCGAGATCTGCGCGACGAGACCTTCTATATAGGCGGGATCGACGGTCTCCTCGGCGCCGATCGATCGCTGGAGGTCGTCGAAGAGGGGCCCGAGGGGGTCGTCCGGCCCGGTCACGTCGATCTCGGAGCACCTGGCGCGAGCCCTCCGGACGTAAGCGATCGCGTCGATACGAACGAACCGCCCCCCGGACGCGGTCTCTCCGGACGCGGCCTCTCCTGTTGCGGCGCGGTGCGCCTCGGTGGCGGTCCGCAACACGGCGACCACCACGGACGAGACGAACGCAGGATCCGAATGGGCCGGACCGACGACCGTCTCCGTGGCCCTCACGACCGCATCCTCCGCCGCGGCAAGAGCGGCTCGCAGGCGGGGCGCTTGACCCCCGGTGCGGATGCCGTTGGCGATCGCTCCCACGGCTCGGTTCAAGTGCGTTCCCACTTCCGGCGCGTCCCACAACTCGCGGCTCAGCCGGGGCATGTGCTCGATCATCGGACGGCTCGCTTGGACGAGAGCCTGCTGCACCCTCCCCGACTCGAGCAGCAGCAACGCATTCTCGAGATGGGCCTCTACCCGAACGAGAGCCTCGGCGAACGCGATGTCTGACGGGCGGAAGGACGCGGTGCTCACGGCGTCAACGTACGGCAGGCTCGACCGCCCGGCGGCCACGGCTATGCAAGGGTGTAGCCCGTGCTCACCACCTACGTAGGAAGCGTCTATCCCTGGCAATGTGACCAGGTCGGTCACATGAACGTCGCGTTCTACGTCACCAAGTTCGACGAGGCGACGTGGCAGTTCTTCGCCCACATCGGCATGGACGGTGCCTACTTCCGCGCCGGCAGGGGCGGCATGGGGGCCGTCGAGCAGCACCTTACTTATAGGCGCGAACTCCACCCGGGCGACTGTGTACAGGTCGCGTCCGAGGTGATCGAGGTCACGCCGAAGTCGATCACCTTCCGCCACCACATGACCGAGAGCACCACCGGCGAACCCGTCGCAACCTGCACCATCACCGCGGTGCACATAGAGACGTCGGCCCGCCGCTCGGCCCCCCTGCCGGACGACGTCCGCGCCCGAGCCTCGGCCCTCATTTCTTAGACAGATCTGTTGCTCTGGGACTAACCCTGGCACCTCGGAACCGCCGAGCTCCCGTCTAAGAAGCGGGGACGGTGTTGCCTTCCGGTGGGATGGGGCTCGCCTTCAGCTTCCTGGCCAGATGCACCACGTTGTGCGACATCCACGTGCACGTCTTCCGTACGTAGGCACTATTGGCCCACGCGTCGGCTTCGATGAATGAGGGCCCGGGCCCGGCGTCGCCGACCCAGTAGGTGTCCGCGTTCGGCGGGATGGTGCATCCGAGATGGGAGAGATTGAAGAGTGTAGTGGCGGCCGCGTCGTGGGCTCCGTCTTCGTTACCGGTGACCACGACTCCGGCCACCGTGTTGTACAGCGGATACTGCCCCATCGCATTCGTCGAGTTATAGGTGCCGTCGAGGCGCTCGATCACCATCTGGCAAACGCTGCCGCGGACGCCGAACCAGATCGGTGTGCCGACGATCAAGATGTCGGCGGCGACGATCTTGTCGAGGATCTGCGGCCACTGGTCCTCGGGGCCCTCGTCGGAACTGACGCCGAAGGGGATGTTGTAGTCGACGACCCTTATCGACTCGCACCGAACACCGAGACTCTCGAGTATCTCGATCGAGTGGTCCATCAACGCCTGAGTGTTAGATACCGCGGGGCTCTTCTTCAGGGTGCAGTTGAGCAGTACCGCGGTCAGTTCCTCGTCCATCCGATACACCTCCTCGCAAGCCCACCTGGTCGGATGCTACGGGGAGACCGCTCGGGACTCCATAGGGCTCGGGGCGTAGAGTTATGGGATGGCCGAAAGCGATAAGGAAGCGGATCCGACGGTTCTCGGTAACCCTCACTGTCCGGACTGCGATGCGCCGCTCAAGGGCTCCGACCTGGCGGCCCTTCGGTGTCCCGCATGTGGCGCCGACCTACCCCCCCGCTTGGGGATCTAGCCGCCGAGTCGGGGGAAAGCTGTGGGTTGTTGCCTCACCGCGTTGATCGGGCTCATCACGCCCCGCGTCGTCCTCGCCGTTCTCTGGGCTTTCTCGAACTACCTTAACCGCGCCTTCGGCGACTTCCTCTGGCCGTTCCTCGGCTTCCTGTTCCTTCCCACGACGACGATCGGATACGCGATCGCCGAGAACCGGTTCGACGGCGTGTCGGGGTGGGGTCTGTTCCTGGTGCTCCTTGGGTTCAGTCTCGACATCGGGCTGTGGGGTGGCTCGGGGCGCGGCTGGGGGAAACGCACGTATCGGAACCGCTCGACTTAGAGTTTGCGCATGAGCGAGGGGAGAGTCATCGAGATATTCACCGGACCCGAGGAGAGGGGCCCGGTCCTCAGTCGTTCGTCGGTCACCGCGGTCGCGGGGGCCGGGCTGGAGGGCGATCGCTACTTCCAGGGAGACGTGCCTCTCGAGGAGAGAGACCCGACCTTGGAGATCACCCTCATCACGATCGAGGGGATCCGGGCGGCGGCGGAGGCTTCCGGCATCGACATCACGCCGGCGGACACCCGCAGGAACCTCATCACCGAAGGCATCGAGCTAACCAGCCTCCTCGGGACGAAGTTCTGGGTCGGGGAGGTTCAGATCGAAGGCCTCCAGGACAACCCGCCGTGCGCCTATCTGCAGCGGATGGTCGGCAAGAAGTTGCTGAAGCCGCTGATGGGGCGCGGCGGGATCAGAGGACGGATCGTCACCGGCGGAACCATCAAGCCGGGCGACCCGATAGTTCCCGCGTAAGGGATGCGCACTATCTGACGGCTCCGGCTACTCCGGATCCATATACGGGTAGCGGAAATCGGTAGAAGGAGTGAACGTCTCCTTGATCGAACGCGGAGCGACCCAGCGTATGAGGTTCCACACCGAGCCCGCCTTGTCGTCGGTGCCCGACCGCCGCGATCCACCGAACGGCTGCTGCCCGACGACCGCACCGGTCGGCTTGTCGTTCACGTAGAAGTTGCCCGCCGCGAAACGCAGCCTCTGTTTGGCTTCGACGACCGCGGCCTTGTCCTCCGCGAACACCGCTCCGGTCAGCCCATAGGGGCTCGTCGTGTCCACCAGTTCGAGGGCATCGGAGAACTCGCCCTCGGGATACACGTAGAGCGTCACGATGGGACCGAAGAGCTCCTCGCGCATGAGCCGCGCCCGCGGATCCCGTGTCTCGACGATCGTCGGCGACACGAAGTAACCCACCGAATCGTCGACCTCGCCGCCTACCACGATGCTGAGATCGGGCGAAGACTTCGCCTCCTCGATCGCGTCGGAATGCTTCTTGAAGGCTCGATCGTCGATGACCGCACCCATGAAATTCGAGAGGTCGGCGACATCTCCCATCTTGATCCCGGAGACGTCAGCGGCGAGACGCTCCCGGAGCTCGCGCCACAGGTTCGATGGAACATAGACGCGCGACGCAGCCGAACACTTCTGG
Source organism: Actinomycetota bacterium (assembly GCA_050694195.1). Classification (GTDB taxonomy): domain Bacteria; phylum Actinomycetota; class CADDZG01; order CADDZG01; family WHSQ01; genus JBOGXG01. Next base: position 21,742 of record JBOGXG010000165.1, read on the forward strand.
CCCTGGTACTCGAAACCGCCTCGCACGATCGCCGTCGCGAGCGCGGGGATCGAGGCGGATGGGTGGGCGATGATGAAGTCCTTGCCGCCGGTCTCCCCCACGATCCGGGGAAAGCTCTTGTAGTTCGCAACGTTGTCGCCGACCTTCTTCCACATCCAGTTGAACGTGGGGGTCGAGCCGGTGAAGTGGATCCCGGCGAGATCGGCGTGCGAGAGCGCGGTCTCGCCCAACTCGGGCCCCGGTCCGTGGACCATGTTGATCACACCGGGGGGAACGCCGGCCGCCTCGAAGAGCTTCATCAGATAGTGGGCCGAGAACGCCTGCGTCAACGACGGCTTCCACACCACGGTGTTCCCCATGAGGGCCGGCGCGGTCGGAAGGTTGCCCGCTATCGAGGTGAAGTTGAACGGCGTGACGGCGAAGATGAACCCCTCGAGCGGGCGGTAGTCCATCTGGTTCCACATGCCCGGCGAGGAGATCGGCTGATCCTCGTAGATGCGCTGCACGAACTCGACGTTGAAGCGCCAGAAATCGATCAGCTCGCAAGCGGCGTCGATCTCCGCCTGGTAGATCGTCTTCGACTGCCCCAGCATGGTCGAAGCGTTGAGCGTGTCCCGCCAGGGGCCGGCGAGCAGCTCGGCGGCTCGAAGGAAGATGGCGGCCCGCTCGTCCCACTCGAGAGCGGCCCACGACGTGTGCGCGGTCGCAGCCGCCTCCACCGCCTGCTCCATGTGCGCCGCGCTGCTCTGATGAACGTCGCCAAGGATGTGTTTGGTGTAGTGAGGCATGACGGTTTCGTAGATGTCCCCGCTCGTCACCTCGCGCCCGCCGATAACCATCGGTATGTCGATGCGCTCGCGTTGCATCTCCTCGAGCCGCGTCGTGACCGAGGCGCGTTGTGGCGTCCCCGGCGCGTAGTCGAGCACGGGTTCGTTGCGGGCAGGTGGAGGACGATGTACGGAGAACCGGCTTCCGCTCATACCTAGAGACCTCGCTTCTTTGCGAACGGCTACCGGCCCAGCGTAGCCCGATTTCTTAGACAGAACAGTTGCTCTGGGGGCAACAGTTCTGTCTAAGAATCGTTGCTCTGGGGGCAACCGATCCGCTCGAGAAACGGTCCCGGGTAGCCGTCCGGGGCTAGGCCTCGTCCTCCCGCCTCTGTGCCCCGGCGGCCTGCGCCAATGCGTCCGCGTCGGAGACGAGTTCCCGCGCTTTCTTCAGAGCGGCACGAAGCTCCTCGGGCCGGGAGATCCCTGCGGCGCGCGCCGAGCTCAGCTCGTACGAAACCTTGTCGAGCAGGTCCGCGAGCTCGATGGCTTGGTCGTCAGACATCCCCCGAAACTACTCGTGCGTTCTGGTTGCGGCGTCCTGGGCCAGCCGTCCCAGAGCCTCCGAGACCGTCACCGGGTAGACCGTCCGAGATCCCTTGAGCTCGCGCAAATGGTCGGGCAGGCGCGACAATCCCTCGGCGCAGCGACGCCTGATCTCGGCGAGGGTCTCCGGCTCGCGGAGCCGCTTGCCACCGTCCATCACGTGCTGAAGCAGCGGCCGGCCGTGAGGAGGATCCTCGTCGGCAACGGCAAGGATGTCCTCGACGTAGCGCCCCCCGTCGTCGCATCGGAAGATCTGCTTGCGTCCCGGCAGCGATGCCTTGCCCGTCGAGGTCTTCATCTTGGGACCGTTCTCGTCCGCCACCAGCTTGTACACACCGCCGAGTGCGGGAGCGTCGGCGCTCGTTCCCAGCTGGGTCCCGACGCCGAAGGCATCGGCGGGCGCGCCCGATGCGATCAGTCGAGCGATGCGGAACTCATCGAGATCCCCGGAAAGGAAGATCGGCACGTCTTGGCATCCTCCTTCGTCGAGGATCTTGCGAACGAGCACCGTCAGCGTGCCGAGGTCACCCGAGTCGATGCGCACGCCGGCGAGCCGCACGCCATCGCCCTGCAGTTCTTGAGCCACCTTGGCGGCACGCCGGGCCCCCTCTTCGACGTCGTATGTGTCGATCAGCAATACGGCGCGCGTCGGGAAGTCTCTGGCGAACGTGCGGAACGCCTCCATCTCGCTGTCGAAGGTCATGACGTAGGAGTGCGCCATCGTTCCGGAGAGAGGCAGCCCGTACACCTTGCCGGCCAGGACGTTGGAGGTCGCGTCGGCACCCCCTATATAAGAGGCGCGCGCTGCGATCAGGCCGGCGTCGGGCCCGTGGTCACGGCGGAGGGAGAAATCGACGAAGGACCGGCCCTGAGCGGCGATCTGGATACGCGCCGCCTTGGTCGCGACGCTAGACGGGAACGTCGTCGCATTCAATAGGTACGTCTCCACCAGTTGCGCCTCGATCAGGGGGGCCGTGACGCTGAGCAATGGCTCCTTCGCAAAGAAGATCTCGCCCTCGGGGAGCGACCACACGTCGCCGGAGAATCGCAATTCGCCCAAGAGATCGAGGAAGTCCTCTTCGAACAGCTGCAGCGTTCGCAGGTATGCGATGTCGTCCGCGTCGAACCGGAGGTTCTCGAGGTGATCGAGGGCGTCCTCGATCCCCGCCGCCACGAGGAAGTTCCGATCGGGGGGAAGTTCCCGCACGAACAGGTCGAAGGTCGCCCGGCCGCGCTTGCCGTGTTTGTGATAGCTCGCCGCCATCGTCAGTTCGTACTGATCGGTCAGCAGCGCAGCATCGCTCA
>JBOGXG010000166.1:0-7176 GCA_050694195.1 Actinomycetota bacterium
GATCTCCACCTTGTAGTTGATGATCTCGTCCGGCGTTACGGGCTGCGGATTCGTATGCGGCCGGTACGGCTGCACCATCGTCTGTCCGTCCGCCGCGTAGTAGGAGCGCTCGGGATCGACCCGGCGATGTGAAGCCTTCAACAAACCACGCTGCAGGAAGGACACACTGCCGTCGGGAAAGAGGTCGGAGATCGAGACGTAGAAATCCGCGTCGGTCCCCGCGATCGACGCCGCGAGGTTCATGAGGATCGGTCCCGCGATGGCTTGCGCCTCCGTCATGGGTTCGCTCACGTAGGTGACCTGGTCCGGCAAGCCGCGGGCGGTGGTGACCTCGCTGCCGAAGTTATCGGGGGCGTACTGGAACCAGTTCTGACGCGCGGCCCCGGAGAGGTACGTGTCGGGCGCCTCCGCCGTCGTGGGTGGCTCCTCGTTGAGAACGCCGCCCTCGTGGAGATACGACTTCTCGTACTTCGTATCCTCGAACGGCCACGAGTTTCCCGATTTCGTCGCGATGGAGACGCCTTCCCCGTCCGCTTCGAAGTAGTTCGTGACCTGGTGGTCGAGCAAGCCGTTCACATCGGGCATCCCGAGGAGCCAGATGTCGAACCATGACCACCTATCGTCGCCTGCGAAGCCGCCGTGACCGTGGTCTCCGTTGGCGGCAACGAACTTCTTCGGTACGACGAACCGCTTCTTTCCCCGACTGTCCCTGATCCATTGCGGGTCCGGGTTGATGTGATCGAAGAGGACGACGGCCCGCGGACCCACCTGTTCGTCCTGCCAGTTCGTCTGTTGGTAGTAGGGGATCTTTATCGACGGCGCGTACGTCAGAGCGGCATGCGCGGCGTACCAATCATCGTCAACCGAACGCAAGGCCGCCCACGCGGGTTCGTTCTGCGCCTGCGGCAGGTCGCCGACGCTGTAGCGAGACGCCTGAAGTTGGCTGCAGATCTCGTCCGCCGGGATCGTCTCGTTCTGCACGCTGTCCTGCGGCAGTCGGTGTGGTCCGGCCGCGTAGGTCCACAGGGTCGGGAACAGGTAGTTCTGCACCCCACCGGGCATGAAGATGTCCCGGTAGATGTCCGAATGCAGGAGGTTCGCACTGATCGCCTTCAAGGCGGGGGGCTGCGTCGTGGCCACGAAGTAGGCCGTCTGCCCGGGGAACGAGGAACCGAACATCCCGACGTTGCCGTTGGACCAATCCTGATCCGCGATCCATTCGATGATGTGATAGCCGTCCCACGCGTGGCGACGGTCGTAGAGGTTGAACGATCCGCCCGAGCATTCCGTCCCGCGAGTGGATGCCTGTACGAACGCGTAGTCGCCGCGCGGGCCCGCACCGAACGTGATGCGGAGCGCCATCAATTCGCCGTCGTCCATCCGGAGATACACGTTGGGGGCGGGGCGGCTCGCCCCGGAATAGCCCTCCATAGTGAAAACCGTCGGATGGATCGTCTCCGGGAAGACAAGCTCCTTGAGCTTGTAGCCGTAGTCCGTGGCCTCGAAGGCAGAGTCCGGGCGCAGCACGGGCTCCTCGACGATCGGATAGGTCTGCGCGGTCGCCGAAGGCACGGCGGCGATGGCCACCACACAGATCAGAGCAACGAACAGGGCACGAGCGCGCCGCATCATGATTCCTCCCCAGGGCCGAGTACGGGCTTGGGGTTCCGCCGCCGCGACGGCGGCTTCCTTCGTGCAGATGCACACATCGACAGGGGCCCCGTCCGGGGCCCCTGTTACCTAGCTGCGTCTACTACGCGGGTACGGCGCTCGGCTCGATCTCGATCCGGGCGTGCCTCTCCATGATCCGATCGGACAGGAACGAGGCGTCATCCCCCACCCAGCCGATCAGTCCCGAACCGCGCGTGTGCAGCCAGGAAAGACCGAGGACGTAGAGACCGGGGGTAACGGTCACTCCGCGTTCGTGAACGATCTGGCCCCGCTCGTCGAACACTTGGGGGATGTCGATCCACGAGTGGTCGGTCTTGAATCCCGTGCACCAAACGACGGCGTCGAACTCGTCCGCCGAGCCGTCCGAGAAGGCAACGCGGCGTCCCTCCGCGCCGGTCACGCGCGTGCGGAAACCGACGCCGAGGCGCTTCAGACCTCTCTTGCTCGAGCCGATCACCGGATCGGGCTTGCTCCGCAACCGACGACCGAGCCTGGAATCCGCCGGCACATGGGATACCCCTATCTTGTCGAGCCACCAGAAGAGATCCCTCCCGAGGATCCGCTGCGGAAGCATCGGTGCCTTGGCCCCGAGCGCGAGATCGACCTTGTGGGTCGCGGATAGCTCGGCGGCTATCTGGAACCCAGAGTTCCCGCCGCCGACCATGAGGACCCGGCTGCCGGGGATCTGGTTCGGACGTGGGTATCGCGAACTGTGGATCTGGAAAACCTCGGGGGCCAGACCAGAGGCGACCGGCGGGATCACCGGCTCCTGGAACGGACCCGTGGCAACGACAACTTGATGCGCTCGATACTCGCCGGTTCCCGTTCGCACGACGAACAGGCCGTCATCGCGCGCGAGTGAAGTGACCAGGCTGTTCGGCACGATCGGCAGCGAGGATCCCGTCGCGTAGTCCTCGAGATAATCCGCCACCTGATCCTTGGTCGGGTAGGCGGCGGAGGGGGCGGGGAAGGGCATCCCCGGAAGCGCGCTGTAGCGCGCGGACGTGAACAGGACCAGGGAATCCCAGCGACGGCGCCACGACTCCCCCACCCGTTCTGCGCCGTCGAGGATCTTGAAGTCGAGACCTGCGCGGCGGAGGTGATAGCCCATGGCGAGCCCGGCCTGGCCACCGCCCACCACGACAACGTCCCGGATCGGATCTCTTCCTCCAGCGAGCATCACCCCGCCCCCTCAACGCCGAGAAGCCGATCTCGAAGGTCCGGGGAGTCTGCGAGCTGTTCGCGAACATCCGCTCGGAATCGCTCGGCGAACATCTCCCGATCGACCGAGGCCCAGTCGATACCACCGAACGGCGGCTGTGGGTCGTACTCGACACCCAGCTGGACGAACCTCGCGGTGCCTTCGTCGGTGATACGCGAGACCAGTTGCAGCGCCATGTCGATGCCGGCGGAAACCCCTGCCGCCGTGAGGATGTCGCCATCCTCCACCCAGCGTTCCGGGACATAGGTCGCACCGAGACGCTCCAAGAGCGAGGCGAAGCCCCAGTGGGTGGTGGCCTTACGTCCCTCGAGTAGGCCGGCGGCGGCCAGGATCATGGACCCCGTGCATACCGAGGCGACGACCTCGGCGCGCTCGGAAACCGCCAGCAGGTACTCCCGAAGCACCGGGTTTCCCATCTGTCGGATCGTCGGGGCGATGCCGCCCGGTACAACGATGATGGCCGGGTCCGGTACCTCCTCGAAGGTAGCCTCGGGCGTCATCAAGACTCCGGCGTCCGTCTCCATCGCCTCCATGCGCTCACCGACGACCACCGACTCCCAGTGAGGCACGAAGATCTGGAGAGTGTTCATGACTTGGAGCGGACCGACGATGTCGAGGGGTGTGAGCCCCGGATAAAGCACGAATGCGATCTTCTTGGTGTTATCCATTTCCGATCTACTTCCCTTCGTTCACGCGGAAGCTGAACATCATTCCGCTCTCGGAGTGTTCGGCGATGTGGCAATGCGCCATCCATAAGCCGGGGTTCGAGGCATCCATGAGGATCTCCACGACCTGACCGGTCCTTACGAGCACCGTGTCCTTCCACACGAGGTTCGGCTCGACGACGCCGTCTCGAGTCAATACCAGGAAGCGCTCGCCGTGGATGTGGAACGGGTGATGCATCGGATGATCGGAATCCATCTCGTTCACCAGCCTGATCTTCACCATGTCTCCGGTGGCGAAGGTCCAATCGATATCGCCGTTCTCCTTGCCGGTGTCGCGATCGATGAGCTTCCAACGCATGTTGGCCGTCGTCGTACCGCGGTTGACCTCGGGCATCAGGTCCTCCCACTCCACGCCGTCGGCCATCGCGTCGCCGTGATCGTGCCCATGCTCGTGCGCATCGTGATGCCCGTTCCCAGCCGCGGCCGTCTCGGGCATCAGCTTCATCCCGCACTTCGGGCACTTGCCGGGTTCGTCGCTCGTCACTTCCGGGTGCATCGGGCACCGATAAACCACGGGGGTCGCCGCTGCCGTCTCGGGCATCAGCTTCATCCCGCAGTTCGGACAGCTACCGGGCTCGTCGCTCGTCACCTCCGGATGCATCGGGCAGCGGTAGATCACCGCCCCGTCGCCGGTCGGCTCCTCGAAATCCATCTCGGCCACGAACGCCAGGGTCTTGTCGGGCGCGGTAGACAGATAGCGAACGATCTCCTGACGCATCGCGACCATCTCGGGGTCGGTACGGGGCGCATCGAACTCGGCGGCGAGCGACGGCTGGATCGAGTCGTCGCCGACGCTGATGCCCACGAGGGGATACGACCGTCCGGGCGTCACATGCTCGAGCGTCAAGAGGCCGGAGCGATCGAAGTACACGTCGACGATGGCGCGCTCGGAGGGGGCGAGTACCACGTCATCGACTTCCTCGACCCGCTCGTGATGTCCACCGTCGGCGCCTACCAGCTTCATGCGGGCTCCCGGCAAGGCCACCTTGAATACGCGGGTGTTAGCGGTGTTCGTCAGGTAGAAGCGCAGCACCTCTCCATGCGCAACCTCCAGGCTCTGCTCCGTCTCGCCACCGATCAAGAGGACGTTGCCGAATCGTCCCATGGCGACGTGATTCGGACCGTGATGGCCGAACTCCACCATGCGGCCGTCCTGGATGAGGACATCGTCGAGGGTGTAGAGAACCCCTCGGTGAACCGGCGGCCAGTACGTCGGATCGGAGGGCTCGACGATGACGTTGGCGTAGAGCCCCATCTCCTGGGCATAGTCCTCGCGGATGTGAGGGTGGTACCAGAACAGCCCTGCATCGGGGAAGGTCAGGCGATGCGTGTAACTCCCGCCCACCTCGATCGGATCCTGAGTCTCGTGAGGAACGCCGTCGAAACGATTCTCCAGGCGGAGGCCATGCCAGTGTACCGTCGCCTCGATCTCCGTCTGGTTCGTGACGTTCACGAAGACCTCGGAGCCCTGCTTGACTCGAAGGGTGGGGCCGGGGATGGACCCGTTGTAAGAGAGCATCCGGAGTGTCGCGTCGCCGATCCGCTTCGTTACCGGATAGAGCCGAAGGTCGTACGTCGCTCCGGGCTCGAGATCGACGATGGCCGGCTTCTGGACCGAGGGCAGACCTTCGATGTCCGTCGGGAAAGTCTCGATCGGTGATGCCGTGTGATGGTGTTCATGTTGTTCCTGCAAAGCAACCTCCCATTACCGTTCCGCGAGCGCGTCCAACCAAGCCGATGTGTGACATCAGTGATCTCGGCGGTCCGACCTACGGTCGGGACCCCAACCGTCCTCCTAAAACGAGCTCGTTCCCGTTGTCATTCCACGAAATAAGCCCGTGGTTAAGTCCTGTCAAGGAAACGGGTCTGCTATGTCGCCTTTGCGAACACCAGAACGGTCTTAACGTCGCCATCTCGCGCTTCGTATGCTTCCGCCCATCGCTCGAGTGGGATCCTGCGCGTGACCACTCGATCGAGCCAGTCCCCGTCCGCCTTGCCTAGGGCGCCGGCCGCGGCGACGTAGTCACCACGGCTCGCGTTCACGCTTCCGAAGACGATGTCGTTCTCGAGCACGATGTCCCTGTTGATCGACCCCGCGTCGACGGACTCTTCGCGGCCCGGACTGGACACGCCCGTCAAGCAGACCACCCCGTTCCTTGAGGAGTTCTCGATCACCTCGAAGAGGAGCGCCGGCGCACCCGTGCATTCGAGAGTTATGTCCGCGTCGGGACAGGCCTCGGCCGGCGTGCTGGTGTGATAGCGAGCGCCGAGATCGCGCACCAGCTCTGGCTTGGGCCCCTCCTCGACCCTGTCGAGGACGTGGACCTCGAGTCCCTTCTGCACACCCAGCAGAGCGGCGAGAAGACCTATCGGCCCGGCCCCTGTGACCAGGACCTTCGCCGGCGGTGAGCACTCCGAGATCAGATGTTCGATCCGACGCCACGCCTTCGCGAGGATGCTCGCCGGTTCGAGCAGGGCCGCGGCGATGCCCAACGCGGGATCGACCTTCACGACGAACTCCGGCTCGATGAGGAATCGCTCGCTCGCGAACCCGTGCAACCCCTTTATCCCGCGCTCGGTGAACCGGCCGTTCAGACACATGTCCCATGCGCCGCGCGCGCAGCAGCTGCAGGGCACCGGATCGGGACGTCGAACGATCCCGACGACATGGTCCCCGGTGGACAGTTCGCTCCCTCTCGGATCGATGACGCGGCCCAACGACTCGTGGCCGATGACGAGCCTTTCTCCGCCAGGTGGGGGCTCACCGTATCGACCATCGAGGATCTCGATATCGGTTCCGCAAACACCTATCGCGAGCGTCTCGACCAGTACGCCATCGGCGGGCCCCGGCGGCTCCGCGATCTCGTCGAGGGCTGCCGATCCACCCGTCATCGGGATGACGGTGATGGCTTTCACGCGCCTCTCCGCATTGGACGAGCCTGACCGGCGGAATCGAGAGCGAGTGCGGAAGTTATCAAGCCGATGTGGGAGAACGCTTGTGGGAAGTTCCCCAGGAGACGCCCCTCCTTGGGGTCGTATTGCTCCGACAGCAGGTGGAGGTCGTTCGCAACGGCGATCGTTCGCTCGAACAACTCGGTCGCCTCGTCGATCCGTCCCAGGAGAACCAGGCAATCGACGTACCAGAACGTGCACATGAGGAACGACCCCTCTCCGGGAGGAAGCCCGTCGGGTGACTCCTCGGTCCGATAGCGAAGGATGAAGCCGTCCTGCATCAGTTGATCGCCAACGGCCTCGATGGTCTTGCGCATCACGGGATGGTCCGCATCGACGAAGCCGACGAAGGGCAACATGAGCAGACTCGCGTCCAACGACTCATCATCGTAGGAGCGTTTGAACCAGCCTCCCTGTCGATCGACCCCCTTCTCTAAGACCTGAGCCCGGATCGCTTCCCGGACCTGTCGCCACTCGTCCAAAGGTCCTTCCTCACCGAACAGCTCGATCGCTTTTATCCCGCGGTCGACGGCGACCCACGCCATGACCTTCGAGTGGACGAAATGTTGCCGAGCGGAGCGGACCTCCCAGATGCCCTCGTCGGGG
>JBOGXG010000167.1:0-4931 GCA_050694195.1 Actinomycetota bacterium
TCGACGAGCATCTCGATGAGATGAGCCGTTTCTTCCGCCAGACCCGAGTCATCCTCGAAGTCCTGGTCGACGAACAACGGTCGATCAGGCAACTGCTGAAGTGGGCTCCCGGCCACAACCGCAACACCCAGGCCGTCGAGTACGTCGACTTCAACCAGGTGGTTCAGGACTTCGTCATCTGCGGCCTGAACGATGACCCGAACAACAAAGCCCGACGTTGCACGGAGACCGAGTGATGAAGAAGTACCGCACCCTCATAAACGTCATCGCTTTCCTCGCCATCTCGACGGGCCTGGTGGTCTTCGGCTCGAGGAACCTGCTCGTCCAGAGCACCGCCGGCCCCCGGCTCCACGCGGAGTTCGCCGACGCCTCCGGTCTGGCCGAACGGAACGACGTGACGATGAGAGGGGTCGTCATCGGATCTGTGGCGAAGGTCGAGCTCACCGATACGGGTGTGAGGGTCTCGATGTCTCTGGAGCGGGGGGCCGAGGTCCCCGAGGGCACGAAGGCGCTCATCGTCCGACGGAGTCCGATCGGTGAGCTGACGATCGAACTCGAACCGGGTACCGGGGAGCCTCTGGAGAGTGGCGCGACGATCGCCGTGGATGACACGATCCCTCCGCCGGACGTCTCGAAGACCATCGAGGCATTGGCCGACATCCTTCATGCCGTCCCGTCCTCTGAACTCAACACGGTGGTGTCGGAACTGGCGACGGCGGTCGACGGGCGGGCGCGGGACCTCCAGCGTTTCACCGATGCCTCCGCGGCGCTTCCGCAACGGCTGCTAGAGATCGAGAGCGAGCTCGAATCACTCATCACCACCGGGCCCGAACTCACGGGAGTGTTCGCCGACAACGCCGACGTCTTGGCCGACGATCTCACCCAGACGGCCATCCTCGCCGACATCCTTCGGGACCGTCGCTTCGATCTCCTCGACCTCTATCGCAACGGAGCCTCTTTCACGCAGGTAGCGGCCGATCTCCTGATCGCGGAGAAGGCGAACCTCGCCTGCTTCTTGCGCGACTCGGGAGATTTCAACGCGGTCATGGCGGAGGCGCGCGAGGATCTGGTCGCGACGCTCACCAAGAACCATTTCTTCTTCAACGCCGCGGAGCAAGCGGTCCAGAAGGACCATCGCGGGTGGACCTGGTTCAGGGTCCAGCTCCTCCCCCACACCGACCCACAGGGCAACACCTACACCGCCAAGAGAGCCGAGAACAGAGCGTCACCCGACGTCTTCCCGGGTCGATCATGTACCTCGATCTACGGGCCGGGGGTCGGTAGAGCGGAACAGCCAGGCTTTAAGCTGGCGCCCGATTCCGTTCTCAAAAGGTAGGTAGATTGCTCCGTCGCATCCGCGCACTTCCATGGCGCTTCATCCTGCCCTGGACCTTATTCGTGATCGCCGTCGGCCTTGCCATCACGTTGGCGATCCTCTGGCAAGAGGCAGAAAGCAGCGACAACGAGAGAGAAGATGTACTCGCAACCGCCCGCGACTTCGTGACGGCGCTGACGAATTTCTCCGCCGACACGATCGAGGAGGACGCCGACGAGATCCGATCGTTCGCGGTTGGAGAATTCGAGGAAGAGGTCGATACCTTCTTCGGCCCCCGCGCCACCGCAGCGATCGAGGAAGCCGATGCGACGAGCACCGGGGAGATCGACGAGATCTTCATCCAGTCGCTCGAGGAGGACGAGGCGTCGCTGTTCGCCGTCGTCACCGAGACGATCACGAACGCGGCCACAACCGAGCCCAGGACCGACACGCTCCGCTTGGAGATCGGTCTGATCGAGACGGGCTCGGGATGGAAGGTGGGGCGGGTGGAGGTGTTCCAGAGCCCGGGTCAGGCTCCGCTGCTGCCGAACGCGACCGAGACTTAGGCGGGGCGGTCGGAACGACGCCGGCCCGACGCGTCGGCGAGGAACGAAAGGATCGCCCGGGCGGTGCGTTCGGGGTGTTCCAACTGAGGCACGTGCCCACAGTCGTCCCATACCTCGACGCGCGCTTTCGGTAGCGTGCCCCTGACCTTCCTCCCGAAGTCGGAGCTGATCAAGACATCCTGCATCCCGTAGATGTAGAACGCCCGGCAGTCCATGGCGCGTAGCCGTCCCCAGAAGCCGCGTTCACCATCAGGCTCCTCCAGGTAGATGTGTCGGGCGGCGGCGAAGAACGCCATCCGCGCGCGCGGGCTGCGCCAGGTCCTTAGGAAATCGTCGGTCGCGGCCTCGAACCACTCCGGATCGATGCGAGACGGCTTCGCGAAGAGATCCTCCATGGTCGTGCGCACCCGGCTCCGCGGGATCCGGCCTACCGCGAAACCGAGTTCGGGCCGAAGAACGCGAACAAGGTTCACTATCGGGCGTCTCGAGAAAGCCGTCGCCGGGCATAGGCACACGACGGCGGCGATCCGCTCGGGATCGCGCATCGCCATCTCCTGCGCGATCTTCCCGCCCATCGAGTTCCCCACGAGAGCGACCCGGTCCAATCCCGCCTCCTCGAGGAAGGCGAACATGTAGTCGGCGAACCAGGGCGCGTCGTAGCGGCCGCGAGGCTTCGAGGAGGAACCGAATCCCGGAAGATCAACGGCCACGACGCGATGGGAGAGAGCGAGTTTAGGGACGATCGTCAGCATCGAAGCCTTCGTCCCGCCGAGGCCGTGGAGAAGGACCACCGGAGGCGCGTCCGGATCCCCGGCTACGAGAGCGGAGATACCCATGTGCCCCATGCGGATGCGCTCGACCGTGTACCTCATCCCGCCGGCGTCGGGACGCTCGAATAGGGGCTCGAACAGGAGCGACCTTTGGATGCTCCCACGGATGGAAAGTCGTTTCTGCGCGAAGGCCTCCACCCCGGAGATGCGACCGGCCTCCATCGCGAACCAGTTCTCGGCCGAGGTGCTGATCTCGCTATCGGGGTTCCCCCTGGGGACCTCCACGCTGCATCCGTCGTCGGCAACGGCGACGTCACGGACCAGGCGACCGATGCGAAGTCTGAATCGCGCCCTTAAACCGTCGGCGCGCTCGGGGAGGAATCGTCGTGGAAGGCCTTCGACAGAAGCAACGACATCCCCCGTTGGCATGGCTTCAATATATCCACGGCTCAGCGGCTCAACCAGGAGCTTCGGGCAGAAATCAAAGAAGCGAGTCGGCGAGCTCCGCCCTGTGTTGCGATCCGAAGCCGAGGAACGATTCCAGCCACTCGGCGCGCTTGTAATAGCGGTGCAGGATGTGCTCCCACGTGAACCCGATGCCGCCGTGAACCTGGATGGAACGCTCGCATACGGAAACGGCAACCTCCGTGGCCAGCGATTTGGCCGCGACGACCGCTTGGGGTGCCTGCTCGTCGGATTCGGCGACGCACCACGCGGCCCAGTAGGCGAGCGAGCGTGCCAGCTCGACCCCCACGTAGGAATCCGCAACCTGATGAGAAACGGCTTGATAGGAGCCGATCGGTTTTTCGAACTGTTTGCGCTCGGAAACGTAGGCCCGAGCGAGGTCGAGCGCGCGCTGGCCGATGCCCACCGCCTCGAGGGCCCCGGCCGCGAGAGCCCGGCGACGGATCTTGGTTAGCAACTCGTCGGCCTCACCGGGGGCAGCGAGGAGACGACCCGGGCTCCCATCGAGACGCACGGTACCGAGCCGGCGCGTCGTATCGGTGGTCGACACCGTAGCGATGTCTGCGGCTTGGGCCTCCACCGCCCATAGCCCGGCTCCCCCATCGGCCTCCCCGGGAACGACGATCACGTCGGCCGCAGCCGCGTCCGGGACCCAGCTCTTCACACCCTCGAGGATCCACGAGCCGTTACTTCCGGTGGCCGTGACGTCGTCGCCTGCGGCCCCTTCGAGTGCCAGGGTCGCCGTGGTCTCTCCCGAGGCGACCCTCTTAGTCAGCTCGGGATCCCTCGCCAGCGCCGGGAGAGCGAGCGCCACCGTCGAGAGGTAAGGACCGGGATAAAGGGCCGCGCCGAGTTCCTCGATGAGGACCGCCTCGTCGATGAAGCTCATCCCCGCGCCGCCGGCCTCCTCGGGGGCCGAGAGTCCGATCCATCCAAGGTCGGCGATCTCCTTCCACGACGACCGATCCCACCCGTCATCCGACTGGGCGAGTTCCACGACGCGCTCCGCGGGAAAACGATCGGCGAGGAAGTCGCGCGCCTGCCGGCGCAGCATCGTCTGCTCTTCGCTGAAAGCGAAATCCATCTACCTCGACCTCGGCAGACCTAGGACGCGCTCGGCGATGATGTTCCTCAGCACCTCGGACGTTCCGGCCTCGATCGTGTTGCCGCGGCTGCGGAGTTGGTGGTACTGCCAGTACCCGTTCCAGAATCCGTCCGGCCCATCCAGCTGCGCGTCGGGTCCCAAGACCTCGATAGCGAGCTTGGTCAGGCGCTGATTCGACTCCGACCAGTGGAGCTTGGCAACGGAACCCTCGGGGCCGGGAACGCCGGTCTTCACGAGATTCGTGAGAGCGCGGTAGTTGGTGAACCGGAGCGCCTGAAGCTCCACCCACTGGCGCGCGATGCGGTCCCGGATGAGTGGATCGTCGGCCGGAACCTTCCCATCGCGACGCTCTTTCTTAGCGGTTTCGATGAGCTTCCTGATCTGAACCTCGAGGCGGGCGGTAAGAGCGAAGCCCAGGGTTCCGCGCTCGTGGAGCAGCGTCGTCATCGCGACGCGCCAGCCATCGTTCACCTCGCCGAGCACGTTCTCTCGGGGCACGCGCACATCTGAGAAGAAGATCTCGTTGAACTCGGGATCGCCGGTGATCTGCTTCAACGGCCGCACCTCGACGCCCGGCGAATGCATATCGACGAGCAGATAGGTGATGCCCTTGTGCTTGGGAGCATCGGGATCGGTGCGAACCAAGAGGATGCAGTGATCGGCGATGTGGGCGAAGGAGGACCACACCTTCTGGCCGTTGACGACGAAGG
>JBOGXG010000168.1:0-11742 GCA_050694195.1 Actinomycetota bacterium
CGCCAGAACCTCGCAAACGTTATTGGGCGGAGCACACCATCCTATGAGGTGCGTCACCGCGTTCGGCCTCCGCAACGGTGAGGAGTCCGCCGCCGGCAAGCGTTAGGTTAGGCAGAGCGGTGCCGGGCGCCGTCGACGCCTAGGATGAGGAGGTCATATGCCGGTACAGGAGCGCACCTTCGACGATGACCTCACGGAACTCGCCAAGCGGCTGAGGGCCGACATCGTGCGGGCGACGACCGAGGCAGGGTCGGGACATCCGTCGAGTTCCCTCTCCATGGTGGAGATACTCGCCGTTCTCTATTTCGGCGGAGTCCTCCGCTACGACCCTGAGGCACCCGACGATCCCGGTCGCGACAGGTTCATCCTGTCGAAGGGCCACGGTGCACCCGGCCTCTACGCGGTGCTCGCCAACGCCGGCTACTTCCCGCGCGAGGACCTGATGACGCTCCGGAGCCTGGGGTCGCCGCTCGAGGGGCATCCCAACATGTGCCGCTTACCGGGGGTCGAGGCATCCACGGGCTCCCTCGGGCAGGGCCTGTCGATCGGTATCGGTCACGCGCACGCAGGCAAACTCGACGGTCGCGATTTCCGCGTCTACGTGATCGTCGGCGACGGCGAGAGCGAAGAGGGCCAGGTATGGGAAGCGCTGATGCACGCCGGCAATCACGGCCTCGACAACCTCACCCTCATCATCGACAGGAACGGTTATCAGCAGACGGGAGCGGTGGACGACACCCAACCGCTCGACCCTCTCGCTCAGAAGCTCGGCTCGTTCGGCTGGCAGGTGATGGCGATCGACGGACATGTGCTGGAACAGGTCCGCGACGCGTTCGACTGGGCGCGCTCCGTTAAAGACGCGCCGCAAGCCATCATCGCCCGCACGATCAAGGGCAAGGGCGTATCGCTGCTGGAGGCGAAGCAGGGGGGCTGGCACGGCACACCCATCCCACCCGACGAGGTAGACATCGCGGTGGCAGAGATAGGAGCGGCCGGATGAGCCTCGGGATCAAGCGGATCCAACTCGAAGACGGCCCCGCGACGCGCGAGGCCTTCGGTGAGACGCTCGCGGAGGCGGGGAGCAACGAGCAGATCGTCGTCGTCGACGGCGACGTGAACAACTCGACGTTCACCAACCATTTCAGGGAGCGCTACCCGGAACGGTTCTTCAACGTCGGGATCGCGGAATCGAACCTCGTCGGCATAGCCGCGGGGCTTGCGGGGGCCGGCAAGATCCCCGTGTGCGCGTCCTTCTCGGTCTTCCTGATGGCGAACGCCTTCGATCAGATCAGGATGTCGATCGCGTTCCCGAACCAGAACGTGAAGCTGGTCGGCAGCCACGCAGGTATCTCGATCGGCGAGGACGGTCCCTCCCAGATGGCGATCGAGGATGTCGCGCTGGCGTGCGCGCTACCCGGCTTCACGGTCATCGTCCCGGCGGACGGACCGTCGACGGCCGCAGCGACGCGGGCGATGATCGAGCGCGACGGCCCCACCTTCCTCCGCTGCGGCAGGCCGAAGGTGCCGGTCATCTACCGGGAGGGCGCCGACTTCCACGTCGGCAAGGCGAACACGCTCAGGGACGGGAACGACGTCACGCTCGTCGCGAACGGAATCATGGTCGCGATGGCCCTCGATGCCGCGGCCGCCCTCGAAGAGGAAGGGATCGGGGCCCGCGTCCTCGACATGCACACGGTCAAGCCAATAGATGTCGCGGCCCTCGAGAAAGCCGCCAACGAGACCCGCGCGGTCGTCGTCGCCGAGGAGCACCTCGCCTACGGAGGCCTGGGCTCCGGCGTGGCGATGGTCCTGGCCGAGCGCAAGCCGACCAAGATGGCCTTCGTGGACATCGGCGACACCTACGCGACGTCGGGCAAGCCCGAGGAGCTGCTCCGGCAGTACGGCCTCACGCCGGAGGCGATCATCGACGCGGCCCACCGGGTCCTGAAGGACTAACCCACACCGCAAACTTTTCCGTCAGGACGCTGATCATCCGTTGGCTGATGGAGAACTTCGCGGCTTAGAAGGCTCGGGTCGAGTCGAGCAGGATCGTGACCGGGCCGTCGTTGGTCAGCCACACCTGCATCATGGCTCCGAACTCACCCGTCGCGCAGCGGATGCCGAGCGATCGCACCCGGGCGACGACATCCTCGTAGAGGGCCTCGGCCTCTGGTCCGGCGGCGGCCTTGATGAACGAGGGGCGCCTGCCCTTGCGAGCGTCGCCGTAGAGGGTGAACTGCGACACGATGAGTGCCCCACCGCCGATCTCGAGCAAGGAGCGGTTCATCTTTCCGTCCTCGTCCGAGAAGATCCGGAGGTTCGCGATCTTGTCCGCCGCCCATTCGACCTCTTCGGGCCCATCGTCCGGCGAGATGCCGAGGAGGACACAAACGCCGGCCCCGATGGAGCCGGCGCTCCTCCCATCGATGGTCACCCCGGCTTCGCTGACGCGTTGAACTACGGCTCTCACTTCGGGCTCTCACTTCACCACGGGGAGAACATTCACCAAGATCTGACGGGCGAGTGGAGCGGCCACCTGTCCCCCGACGCCTCCGTACTCCGACACCACGGCCACCGCGACCTTGGGATCGCCGACCGGCGCGAAGCAGACGAACCAGGCATGGTTCTTGCGCTCGCCGCCGACGTCGACCTCGGCCGTACCGGTCTTGCCGGCAACGCGCACCCCTGAGATGCGGGCGCCGGTCCCGGTCCCCCCCTCGACCACCGTTTCCATCAGACCGGCCATCGTCGACGCGGTCTTCTTCTTGATCGCTCTCTCACCCACCGGATCGACCGAGCGGTCGATCCGAGGCTCCATCCTCCGGCCCCCGTTCGCGATCGTCGCCGCCACCGTCGCCATCTGCAGCGGGGTCGCCACCACCTGCGCCTGTCCGACGGAACCCCACATGAGATCGCTGAGGTCCTCGGGGAACGGGAAGGATGATGTCGCCGCCCCCAGCGCCATGGCCGGTGGTTCGTTGAATCCGAAAGCCTCCGCGTACCTCGACATCTTCCTCGCGCCGAGATCCTCGGCAACCTGAGCGAACGCGGTGTTGACGCTGAACTTCACAGCCGTCGCGAAGTCGATGGTGCCGAACTCACCCGACTCGAAGTTGCGCACGCCCTGGTATTCCTTCGGGCCCGTGACGTTCGAGTTCGGAGTGACCGTCCCCGTGTCGAGGGCCGCAGCGGCGGTTACGACCTTCATCGCCGAGCCCGGCGGATAGAGACCCGAGAGGGCGCGATTGAACGGCTCGATGTCTGCCACGCCGACGTAGTTGTTCGGATCGAACGCAGAAGAGGAGACGACCGCCAGCAGATCACCCGTATCCGGGGCGATGACCATCGCGCCTCCCACCGTCGACCCGTAAGCGGCTTCGGCGGCACGTTGGACGTCGATGTCGAGAGTGGTCCGCACATCCGTCCCACGCGTGCCATGAGCCGTCCCCAACCTCTCCAGGGTTCGTCCCGTGCGGTCGACCACCAACAACTTCATGGTGGGCTCGCCCGCAAGCTCGTCCTGGAACGCCTCCTCCAGGCCGGACGCACCGACGAGATCGCCGGCGACCCCCTCGGCTCCCTGTCTCACGTCTTTCTTGGTAAGGACCCCGATGTGCCCGACCGTAGCGCCGGCTACCGGGCCCTGTGGGTAGGTACGGTCGTCCACGGCGCCCTTGGCTAGCGGGCGTTTGGCACGATCGAGGATCCGTCCTCTCCGCCTCCACTCGGTCGCAACCTTGAAGCGTGCGGCTCGCTCGATGCCCGGCCACAGCAGATCTTTCGAGACGGCGACGGACCACGTGTCGTCATCGTCGTAGGTCAGTTCGAGCGACCCGTCCAACGCCACCGGGGAAGTCGATGCGTCCGATGACCATTCGATCGAGTACGGCACCTCCACCGCCGTGCCGGGCGTCGGCTCGGTGTCCTCGAGGGGATCGCCCAAGGCCGCTGCGTGCTCGGTGATGAGCCCTTGCGTCTCGGCCTTCGACATCGCTTTGAGGAACGCCGCGACCTCGGTCGTACTCGTTGCCACGGTATTCAGTCCCTCTTCGTCGAGACCGTTCCATGCGTCGATGAAAGCCGTGGCGGCGACCGCCGGGTCGGCACTTTCCTCGGCGGCGCTCCCGTCGCCTCCGCCGGTACACGAAGCGAACGTGAGCCCTGCGAGTAGGAACGCGACGAAGTCACGCCGGTGGTGCAACCTTGCCAAGAACCTGTCCCCTTACGTACGAGCCGCCGCGGGAACAACCCGATAGGCGTCAAAGACGGAATCGACCCGCTTCACGGTCTGGATCACATGTTCGAGGTGGTTCGGATCCGCCAACTCGAACGTGTACGTGAGCACCGCGATCCCATCCTTGCCCGCTCTAGTGGAGGAGGAAACGATCTGGATACCTTGATCTGAGATCGCCGTGGTGACGTCTCGCAGAAGCTTCGTCCGGTCGAGCGCTTCGACCTGTATCGACACGACGAAGGTGCTGTCCTGCCGCTGATCCCACCACACCTTGGCCATGCGGCCCTCCTCCGTTGCCTCGAGAGCCTTGGCGTTCGGGCAATCGGACCGGTGCACGGAGACGCCGCGGCCTCTTGTGAGGAAACCGATGATGGGATCGCCGGGAACGGGCGTGCAACAGCGCGCCAGCCGCACGAGCAGATCGTCCACGCCCTCGACGATGACGCCCTTCCCCCTAGTCCCCCTCCGCGCACGAGGCCGCGCCGTCGGCATCTCGGGCTCGGGCTCGAGCTCGGGCTCGGGCTCGAAGAGACGGATCACCCGTGTGATGACGGAATTGTGTGACGTTCTGCCCTCGCCGATCGAGACGAACATCGCGTCGAGGTCGGGGAACTTCAGATCCTGCGACACCGTAAGGAGGATGTCGGCCTTCTGGATCTTGTCGACGGGGAGGCCCTGCTTCCGCATCGCCTGGATCAATCCCTCGCGACCCTGGGCGAGAGCATCCTCTCGCCGCTCCCGGGCGAACCACTGCCGGACCTTGTTGCGAGCGCGCGGCGTCTTGACCACTCCGAGCCAATCCCGCGACGGAGAGGCGACGCCTTTCGAGGTGATGATCTCGACCGTGTCTCCCGACGACAACTCATGACCGAGCGCGACCAGCCGCGAGTTGACGCGGGCCCCCACTGTGCGGTGACCTACCTCGGTGTGGATCGTGTAGGCGAAGTCAAGAGGCGTGGCGCCGCGGGGTAACTCGAGAACGTCTCCCTTAGGTGTGAACACGAAGACCTCGTCGGAATAGAGATCGATCTTCAGGGATTCCATGAACTCCTTCGGATCGGCCGACTCCCGCTGCCAGTCCATCATCCGCTGAAGCCACTTGATCTCCTCTTCGGCGTGCTTTCCCCTCTTCTGTTGCTTGTAGAGCCAGTGCGCCGCGATGCCCGATTCGGCGGCGCTGTGCATCTCGGCCGTGCGGATCTGTATCTCGAGCGCTCGTTTCTGAGGGCCGATCACCGTGGTGTGAAGTGACTGATACATATTGAACTTGGGCATCGCGATGTAGTCCTTGAAGCGGCCGGGCACCGGAGTGAAGACCGTATGCAGCGCACCGAGGGCCGCGTAGCAATCCCTGACGCTGTCGACTACGACGCGCACACCGACGAGGTCGAAGATCTGATCGAACTGCTTACCTCTGAGTACGATCTTCTCGTAGATCGAGTACAGGTTCTTCGGACGCCCCGATACCTCCGCCTTGATCTTCACATCGCGCAGCTTCGTGCTGATCTCTTGACCGACCTCTTCGAGCAACCTTTCTCTCTCGGGTTGCCTCTGCTGCACGAGGCCCTCGATCTCGTGGAACCGTTTCGGATGCAAGGTAGCGAAGGCGAGATCCTCGAGTTCCCACTTGATCGCATACATGCCGAGTCGGTGGGCCAGCGGCGCATAGATCTCGAGCGTCTCGCGCGCGATCAGCTCGCGTTTTTCTGCGCGTAGAGGAGCGAGCGTGCGCATGTTGTGTAGCCGGTCGGCGATCTTGATGAGCAGCACTCGCACGTCCCGCGCGGTCGCAACCATCATCTTCCTAAGATTCTCGGCGCGGCTCTGTTCGGCCGTCCTGAATCGGATCTTGTCCAGCTTCGTGACCCCGTCGATCAGCGCGGCGATGTCGTAGCCCATCTCGCTCTCGACCTGGGCGAGGGATAACGGGGTGTCCTCCACCGCGTCGTGAAGGAGCGCGGCGGCGACGGCCGACTCGTCTAGCCCGAGCTCGGCGAGGAGCAGGGCAACGTTGAGGGGATGACTGATGAACGGATCACCGGACTTCCGCATCTGGCCGGCGTGCGCCGAGTCGGCGATCTCGAAGGCTCGCTCGACCTGCTTAACATCGGCCTTGGGACGTCGGGAGCGGATCTCCTTGACGAGCTTCTCCAACGCGGGAGGAGGAGCCGACCGCGCCGGCCTCACCTTCTGGAAGACCGCCTTCACTCCCCTCGGAGACGACGGGGGGCCACCGGCAGGGGTTTCCTCGGTCCGCTGACTAGGAGTCGTGCCCATAGTTCATTGTAGAGATAACGCGCCGGAAGGAACGGCACATCGGGGAACCTTTGCGGCCTCCTAGAGGACGATCTCCGGAGGGGACCCGCGGGTGAATACGACTTCGGCGGTCTCGGCGTTCATGTGATCGACCTGCCATCCCGCGGTGAGCCAGGCCCGACTGTGCATCTTGTGCTCGTCGTTACGCCACCACGAGGGGAACCGGGCGTTGGTCGGAAGAGGCTGACCGATGAGATCCTCGATCTCCATCACCGTCAACCTGATCTCATCGACATCGGGCGGTTGGCCGGCGAAGAACGCGGCCAGCCTGATGTACTTGAGAGATCTGCGCCCCAATGCGCCTGATGCCTCCACAGGCCTCAGCCTAGGGAGCGGCGCCTCCCGGCGACAGGGGGGTCGGTTGCCTTTTTTCCCGCTTAGGGGTGTCAGTACGAGATCAGCGACAGGATCTCGTAATCCCTCAACTTGCTGCGGCCGCCGAGGAAGCCGAGCTCCATGATCGTCGCGATGCCGGCTACCTTCCCTCCGCATCTCTCCGTTAGCCGGGCGGTCGCCCTCGCGGTCCCCCCCGTGGCGAGCACGTCGTCCACGATCAGGATCCTCTCACCGGCGTCTATGGCATCCCGATGGATCTCCAACACGTCGGTGCCGTACTCGAGATCGTATTCTTCTGACTGGATATCCCAGGGAAGTTTGCCCCTTTTGCGCACCGGGATGAGCCCCGCCGTGAACCTGTATGCCAGGGGGGCCGCGACCATGAATCCTCTCGCCTCGATCCCGAGAACCTTGTCGATCTCGTCGCGATCGAAATGATGTGCAAGCGCATCGATCGTGTAGGTGAACGCCTTCTTGTCGGCGAGGAGTGGGGTTATGTCCTTGAACACGACACCTTCTTTGGGGAAGTCGGGGATGTCGCGGATGTGCTCTTTGAGCCAATCGTGATCTGGCTGGTGCGGCATCTTTACTCCCTAGCCCCTGCTCTCGACCTTCATAGAAGCTTGGCTCCGTTGATGGTGATCTTGAATTCACAATCGAGGAACTCGGCGGCGCGCCTACACATAACCATGCGGGAAAGGAAGATCTCGAAGTATTCCATCACACCGGCTTGCTCGGTATCGATCGTGAGTTCCAGTGTGAGCGTATGTACATCTGCATCCACGCGGAGGAACGAATGTTCCACCGCGTGGTTCACCCGATCGTGGATGTCGAACATCTTCGGATCCTTGACGCGCACGCGCGACCGGTGAACGTCCGACTTGTCGGCCACGATCAGAGCCGCGCCCGCGGGATTCACGGGGTGTCCGAACTCCTCCTCATGGTTCCCGATCGCGGCCATGACGATCCCGATCTCCCCGTATGTCATCCCGAGTTCCTTGAGAAGGTCGTAGGTGATCGCCGCGCCCGTTTGGCTGTGCATCGTCCGCGACACGAAGTTCCCCATGTCGTGGAGATAACCCGAGATCGAAGCAAGCTCGGCCATCCGGTCGTCGAATCCCAAGCGGTGAAGAACGTTGTAGGAGATCTTCGATACGAGGCCGGCGTGCCGGAAGCCGTGCTCCGTGTAGCCGATCTCGCCCAGGTAGCGGTCGGCGAGGGAGATGAACGTCTTCACGCCCTCGTGCTCCTCGACCTCCGACAACCCGACCCCAGACGAACCTGCGACGGGTTCGGGGCCGGTGGCGGGTTCGACCTTTTGTGTCTCCTTCGGCGGAACGACCAGAGACTCGAGGTCTTCGGGGCCCGTTGCAGCCGAGGGCGTCATGCCTCGTCGTCCTCCGACCACGCTTCTTCGTCGGTGTCGTCCTCCAGATCCTCGGTGACGCGTCGTGCGATCGCCGACTTGACGAACCTGACGCGGGTGCCGGGGGAAATCTCCAGCTCCATCTCGTCCTCGCCTATCGTGACGACGTTCCCGTGCATGCCCCCGATCGTTACGACCTCGTCGCCCTCGCCGATGCTCTCGACCAGGGTTTTGTGCTGCTCCACGCGCCGTTTCTGAGGTCTGATCAGCATGAAGTAGAAGATGCCGATCAGCAGCGCGAGGAAGATGAGATTCTCCAAGCCTCCCAAGTGATCCCCGTCCTTTTCGTTAGCTCGATGTTTGGGGCGCTCACGCGAACACGAGCCGCATGGGCGGCTCTGGCGCTCCATCCTACCGCCGCCCTCCGTCACGGCGCGATGTTCGCCCGAGTTAGTCGAAGAGTTTCGCTCGCTCGCGACCGGTGGGCTCGATGCCGACGTGGGCGAAAGCCGCCTCTGTTGCCATCCGCCCCCGGGGAGTGCGCCTGATGAAGCCCAGCTGCAGGAGGAACGGCTCGTATACGTCCTCGAGGGTGTCCGGTTCCTCCCCCACTGCGACAGCAAGGGTCGACAGCCCGACCGGCCCCCCGCCGAATCGTCTGACGATCGCATCGAGGATCGCGGCGTCGACCTTGTCGAGGCCCCTCTCATCCACGTGGAAGACCTCGAGAGCCCTCCGCGCGACAGGGCCGTCGATGGTCCCGTCCGCTCGCACCTGCGCGAAGTCCCTCACCCTGCGCAAGAGACGGTTGGCGATCCGGGGCGTGCCGCGCGCTCGTCGAGCGATGTCGCTACATCCCACCGCATCCAACGACACGCCCAGGATGCGCGCGGAACGCACGAGTATCTGCTCGAGATCCTCCGCCGGGTAATAGTCGAGTCTCTCGGCGAGCTCGAACCGGCTGCGGAGCGGACCGGTGATGAGGCCGGCACGTGTCGTCGCACCAACCAGGGTGAAGCGCGGCAGGTCCAGCCGGATCGTGTGCGCACTCGGTCCTTTCCCGATGACCAGATCCAGTTGGAAGTCCTCCATCGCCGGATACAGCACCTCTTCGACCTGACGCGGCAAGCGATGGATCTCGTCTATGAAGAGCACGTCGCCGTCCTGGAGGTTCGTCAAGATCGCGGCGAGGTCCCCGGCGCGCTCGAGTGCGGGTCCGGAGGTGGGACGGATCTCGGCCCCCATCTCGCGGGCGACCACGTACGCCAGGCTCGTCTTCCCGAGGCCCGGAGGACCGGAGAGCAGGAGGTGGCCGGCGGGTTCCCCGCGAGCGCGCGCGGCCTCGAGGATGATCCTCAAGTGATCTTTCATCTCGGGCTGGCCCACGAACTCATCGAGGGTGCGCGGCCGGAGAGAGGTGTCGGCCTCTTCCTCGGGAGCGACCGCCTCGGCGATCAAGACCTCATCTCTCATGCGAGAACCTTCAATGCAGCTTTGATCACGTCTTCCACCCCGTTGTCGTCGGCCGCGGCGGCCTCCGCCAGGGCGACCCTCACCTCGCCCGGTGAGTACCCGAGGTTCTCGAGCGCGGACCGCGCCTTCGCGACCGCATCGGGATGCGCACCGACCACCTCCAGATCCGGCAGATCGAGTCTCTCCTTGAGATCCAGAAGGATCCGCTGAGCGGTCTTCTTACCGATGCCGGGGACCGACGAGATCGCGTCGACGTCTCCAGTTACGAGGGCGCGGCGGAACGATTCGGGAGTGAAGGCGGAGCAGACCTGCAACGCGACCTTCGGTCCCACTCCGGCAACGCCCAGCAGAGCCTCGAACGTTCGTTGTTCGAGTTCCGACACGAAACCGAAGAGCGCGAGTGCGTCCTCCCTAACGTGGACGTGGGTCCACAGACGTGTCCTCTGACCCTCGGCAGGCAATCGGGCGAGGGTATTCGTCGAGCACGAGAGTTTGTATCCCACACCGCTCACATCGAGGAAACAGACATCGGCGAGCCGCCCTGCGACCTTGCCTTCGAGGAAGCCGATCATCGCCGCGCCGCCCCTATCGCGGCGCGGAGCCCGCTGCGGTTGAGATGACAGATCCCCAGCGCGCAGGCGTCGGCGGCATCGGGGAAACGCGGTATCTGCTCGAGACCCAGCAACGAAGCGACCATCGTTTGAACCTGTCGCTTGGGCGCGTTGCCGACGCCGACGACCGATTGCTTCACCTCCGGCGGTGTGTAGTCGTAGACCTCGAGCCCCACCTCGGCCGCCGTGGCGAGCGCCACCCCCGAGGCCTGTCCGACCGACATCGCCGTCTTCACGTTGGAGTTGAAGAAGAGCCGCTCGATCGCTACGACGTCGGGGGCGTAGGTCTGGACGATGTCCAGCAGATCGCGGCGGATGTGGGCCAGCCGCTGCGCCTGCGATCCGCTCGGATCCGTGCGGATGACTCCCAGCGACAACGGCCGGAAGCCCTTGCCGGCCGGCTCGACCACGCCATAGCCCATGGTCGCCAAGCCGGGATCGATCCCGAGTACCCGCACCGATCCTCCTGAAGTCCGTCGAACGCTTGTTCGGCTCAGGGTAAAGGAAGTGTGCGACCGAGACCCGGTTTTCCGCCCCGGACGCTCCTAAGCGATAGACGCCAAGACCTCGTCGGGGATGTCGAAGTTCGCGTAGACGTCCTGAACGTCGTCGAGTTCCTCGAGCGCATCGATCAACGCGAGGAGCCTCTTCGCCTCCGAGCCGTCGAGTTCGATCGTGGTCTTGGGGACCTGCGTGACCTCGCTCGATTCGATCTCTATGCCGGCGGCGCCGAGGGCATCGACGACGGCACGCAGAGCCTCGGGCGGAGTGACGACCTCGATCGTCTCCTCCGAAGCGCGCACGTCCTCGGCCCCCCCATCCGCCGCGACGAGGAAGACGTCCTCCTCCGTAGTAGACCCTTTGACGACGACGACGACCCCTTTGGATTCGAACATCCAGGCGACGGCGCCGGGCTCGGCGAGCTTGCCACCCGCCCCGTTGAACGCGCTGCGAACGTCCTGTGCGGCGCGGTTCCGGTTGTTGGTCAGGCAATGAACCAGGATCGCGACGCCGCCTGGTCCGTAGCCCTCGTAGGCCGTTTCCTCGTAGGACTCGCCCTCCAACTCCCCGGTACCGCGCTTGATGGCTCGTTCGATGTTGTCGTTGGGAACGGAGCTCGCCTTGGCTTTCGCAACCGCGGTTGCCAGGGTCGGATTGCCCTCGATGCTGCCGCCGCCCTCGCGCGCGGCGACCTCGACGAAGCGAAGGAGTTTGCCCCACAGCTTCGAGCGCTGCGCGTCCGCGGCGCCCTTCTTGCGCTTGATGGTCGACCATTTCGAGTGACCAGACATCAACCCACCGCCTGCTTCGCGATCTCGACGAATAGACGATGGACCCTATCGTCGCCGGCGATCTCGGGGTGGAAAGTGGCCGCGAGGAGAGAGCCCTGTCGCACGAGTACCGGC
>JBOGXG010000169.1:0-6639 GCA_050694195.1 Actinomycetota bacterium
AGCTATCCCCACGAGTTCACCGGTGGGCATCGGCAGCGGATAGGCGTCGCCCGCGCGATGGCATTGAGGCCTAAGCTCATCGTCTGCGACGAGCCCGTGTCCGCCCTAGACGTCTCTATCCAGGCGCAGATATTGAATCTGCTCACCGACCTGCAGGACGAGTTCAAACTCACTTACATCTTCATCTCGCACGATCTAGGGGTGGTGCGACACATCTCCGATCGCATCGCGGTGATGTATCTCGGACACATCGTGGAGTTGACGACGGCCGACGAGCTCTACGTGGATCCCAAGCACCCCTATACCGCGGCGCTCTTGTCGGCCGTTCCAAAGGGACACTCCGACGCGAGCGTCACGAAGCGCACCGTGTTGACCGGCGACGTTCCTTCTCCGATCGACCCGCCGTCGGGTTGCGTCTTCCATCCGCGCTGTCCCAAGGCGCGCCAGGTGGCCGGGCGCGAGGATCAGGTTCCCGAGAACTGCCGCAGCGAATTCCCTCCCCTCGGCGAGGTGGCGCGCAATCACCTAACCGCCTGCTGGTATCCGCTATCCGCGGGCGAGGAGTTGCAAGAGGCGGCTCACACCTAGGTTGCTTCCGCCATGACGTTCTCGATCGTCGCGTGGGACCCATCGTCGTCCCCTCCCGAGTGGGGCGTGGCCGTGGCATCGAAGTTCCTCGCGGTGGGCTCCGCCGTCCCGTGGGCGAGGGCCGGCGCCGGCGCGGTGGCGACCCAGGCCCTCGCTAACCTGTCGTACGGACCGGATGGTCTCGACGAACTCGCCAAGGGAACGTCCGCTCAGGCGGTCGTCGATCTCCTCACAAGTCGCGACGCCGACAGTGCCGATCGCCAACTCGGGATCGTCGATTCGACCGGCGGAGCGGCGACGTTCACCGGTTCGAGGTGTTTCGACTGGGCCGGGGGCCGGACCGGGGACGGCTACTGCTGCCAGGGGAACATCCTCGTGGGCTCCGAGGTCGTGGACCGCATGGCGGAAGCCTTCGAGGCCGCGTCCGGCGAGTTGGCCGTTCGCCTCCTCGCCGCGCTCGCCGCGGGGGACACGGTGGGCGGAGACAAACGGGGCAGACAGTCGGCCGCGGTCTACGTGGTGCGCGAGGGAGGCGGCTACGGTGGCGGGATCGACCGTGCGGTCGACCTCCGCGTCGAGGACCACGCGGCCCCGATCCCCGAGGTGAAGCGCCTGTTCGCGCTTCATAGGCTCTACTTCCCGCGCCCGGAGGACCTCGACTTCGTCCCGGTCGACGCACAACTCGCGGACGAGCTCCGGAACCGTCTCGCGGCGGCGGGTTACGCGGCCGCCGACGGGTCCGGCTACGAGTCGATCCGGGACGCGCTCTACGCCTATATCGGGAGCGAGAACCTCGAGGAGCGGTGGACCGAGGAGGCGACGATCGAGGCCGGCATCCTCGCTCACATCCGGGACGCCGGCTAGTGTCCCGAGTCGTTATTTCGCCTGCATCGAGAGCGATACTGCGCGACGAGGGCAAGGCGCGAGGAGTGGGCGTACCGGGGAGTACGGGCGCGACGAGCAACGCAGCCATCGGCGATGCAGGATCGCTCGAATGCGACGTTATTAATGACTCGGGGCACTAAGTCGGTTCCGGCAGGTTGGCCAGCGCCCGCCGGTACACCTCTTTCAATGGAAGGCTCGTCAGGCGGGCGACCTTGAGGGCATCTTCGTACTCGGGGGCGGCCGTGGTGACCCGCCCCTCCATCCTCCCGAGTTTGACGCGCACCGCGTAGCCCTCGACGTCCACCTGCAGCCATTCGCGCTCGAGTTCCCGTTTCTCGACCGGCGCGATCCTGAGCCCCAGAGTGGTCGTCTCCGTGAACAACACGTGGAGGAGAGCGTCCATCGCGTCCGGCGACGTGAGCACGGCGAGGGTTAGGGCGGGCCTGCCCTTCTTCATGACGATGGGTGTCGTCCACGCGTCTTGTGCCCCGGCTGCCATGAGCCGCTCGATCACGTAGGGGACGAGTTCGGGCGACATGTCATCGAGGTTGCACTCGATCACGAGGCCGGTGCGGCTCGCTCCTTCTTCGTTCGCTTCACCGACGAGAACGCGGAGCACGTTCGGGATCTCGAGGTCGCGCTCGCCGGCTCCGTAGCCGACGCTCGCGAGCGTCATGGCCGGCATCGACCCGAACCGATCGGTCGCCGCCGCGAGTATCGCCGCGCCGGTCGGTGTCACCAACTCGTTGGTTCCGCGTTCAACGAGCGTCGCGCCGGCGAGTAGCTCCGTGACCGCAGGCGCGGGGACCGGGATCGGTCCGTGCGCCGAGTTAACGAGGCCGCGCCCGGTCGCGATCGGAGACGTGATCACCAGACGAGCGTTTAGTTGCTCCAGCGCCGCAGCCGACCCGACGATGTCCACGATGGCGTCGACGGCCCCGGCTTCATGGAGATGCACGTCGGCCGCGGCACTCCCATGCACGCGCGCCTCCGCCTCCGCGAGCATGCGGAAGGTCTCGAGCGCGCGCTGCCTGATCCCCGAGGGGAGAGGAGCGCGCTCGATGATGTCGCGGATCTCTCGGTGGCTTCGCGCGGGGGGGCCGGGGGATACCGTCACCGTCGCTTTCGTCGCTCGGAGGCCGGCGCGGCTGACGGTCTCTAGCCGGAGATCCCAGTCCGTCACGTCCAGCGCGGCGAGCGCTCTCCGTACCTCGTCCTCTGCGGCGCCGGCGTCGATGAGCGCCCCCAGGATCATGTCGCCGGCGGCGCCGGAGAAGCAGTCGAAGTAGAGAACCTTCATCGTTCGATCTTCCGGAGGATCCTCATCGCGGCAACGGCGGCACCGAAGCCGTTGTCGATGTTTGTGACGGTGATGCCGGCGGCGCAGGAATTGAGCATCGCCAGCAACGCCGCTAGGCCCTCGAACGACGCGCCGTAGCCGACGCTCGTTGGGACCGCGATCACCGGGGCCGACGAGATGCCGCCCACCAGGCTGGCAAGGGCCCCCTCCATCCCGGCGACGACCACCACGACGTCGGCCTCGTGGAGCCGGTCCTGGACCTCGAGCACCCGGTGCACTCCGGCGACCCCGACGTCGTTGATCTGCATCACGTCCGCTCCCAGCGCGTCGGCGGTGGCCGCCGCCTCGTCCGCTACCGGCAGATCGGACGTTCCCGCGCAGACCACGGTGATCGCTCCCACCCGTGCGCCCCTCTCGAGGGGGCGGCTTCGCCGCAGGACCACCAGGCGGGCCCTATCGTGGTGGATCGCTTCCGGGTGCTCGGCGACCAATGCCGCGGCGGTCTCCGGTGAGCAACGGGTCGCGAGGACGGCCGAGGTCGTCGACTCCAGCAGGCGGGAGGCGATGGCGAGGACCTGCTCGGAGGTCTTCCCCTCCGCGTAGATCGCCTCGGGCAAGCCCTGCCTCAGCTCCCGGTGGGTATCGAGCCGCGCGAAGCCCAGATCCTCGGTCGGGACCCGGCGGAGAGCGGTGAGGGCCTCGTCCACGCTGGTTCGTCCCTCGCTCATACCGGTCAGAAGTCGCTCGAGCTCTTCGGGACGCATGGTGGAAGTTTAGGGCGGCTCCATCCGCCAAGGCCCGCCGCCGGGCCAGTAGGATGCCAAACCGTGCCCGACCTGACGACCGATCAGCTAACGCTCGGCCTCGCGATCGCCGCGGGGGTCGCCCTTCTCTCCTTCTTGTTCGCTCTCGTCGCGCTGGTTCGGCTCCGGAAGGCGCGCAAGGAGTACATGGTGATCCGCGGAGACGCCGGCGATCGCGACATCCTCTCCGCGGTCGGCCGGGCGATGCGGAACATGGACACGTTGAACAAGCGACAGGACGCTCTCGGCGCGCAACAAGAGGAGCAGAAAGCGGTGGGTCGCTTCGCGCTGCAGCGTTTCGCGCTCGTTCGCTACGACGCCTTCGAGGACATGGGAGGCCGGCTCAGCTTCTCGGCCGCGCTGCTGGACGACCATGGTGACGGCGTGGTGATCACGTCGATAAACGGTCGGACCGAAACGCGCACCTACGCGAAGCCGGTAACGAACCTCACCTCGGAACACAACCTCTCCGACGAGGAGCGGCGCGCGGTGGCGGCGGCCGCGCAAGGTGCCGATCGCGGCGAGTCGCGGACCGCCGTCTCGTCCCACTGAAGCCGCACCTCATGCCGTGATCGATCTCCGGCTCCTTCGCGACGATCCGGATCTGGTGCGCCGCGCCTACGAGCGACGCGGCGGGGTGGACGCGCTCGAGCGGGCGATCGAACTCGACGGGGAACACCGCAAGAAGCTGCGTGAGGTCGAGGATCTGAGGGCCGAACAGAACCGGGCGTCAAAGGCGATCGGACAGGCCGCTCCCGAGGATCGTCCGGCCGCGATCGCGAAGGCGAAGGATCTCTCCGACAGACTGAAGGAACTGGAGCCCGAGCTCGAGCACCTGGACGATGAGCTCCAACGCGCCGCCGCCCATCTGCCGAACCTTCCCCACGATTCGGTCCCGGACGGACTCACCGAGAGCGACAACGTGGTCGAACGCGAGGTCGGGGAGCGACCCGAGTTCGACTTCGAACCCAAGGAGCACGTCGCGCTGGGAGAGGCGCTCGGGATCTTCGACTCGGAGCGCGCAGCGAAGACCTCGGGCAGCCGCTTCGTCTATCTGACGGGCCGGGGAGTGATCCTCGAACTCGCGTTGGTGCGGTTCGCGCTCGACTTCCTGTACGAGCGTCATTTCGAGCCGATAGTGCCACCCGTACTCGTGCGCGAACACGCGATGTACGGGACCGGCTTCCTTCCCGCGGAAGAGCACGAGTTCTACAAGGTGGAGCGCGACGATCTCTTCCTCGTCGGTACGTCGGAGGTTCCTATCGCGGCGATGCACTCGGACGAGATCCTCGAGACATCCGAACTGCCGCTGCGTTACGCGGGTTTCTCTCCGTGTTTCCGGCGCGAGGCCGGCTCATACGGCAAGGAGACGAAAGGTCTCATCCGCGTTCACCAGTTCGACAAGGTCGAGCAGTTCTCGTTCACGAGACCCGATGATTCGTGGGACGAATACGCGACGATCCGGGCCAACCAGGAGATGCTGCTCCAGGCCCTCGAGATCCCCTACCGCGTTCTGGTTATGTGCGCCGGCGACCTCGGCTCCGCGGCGGCCAAGAAGATCGATCACGAGGCCTGGCTCCCGGGGGCCAGGCGCTACCTTGAGCTCACCTCCGCAACGAACGCGACCGACTACCAGGCGCGCCGGCTCCAGATAAGGATGCGCGGCGAACAGGGAACGGAACCCGTACACACTCTGAACGGCACGGCCGTGGCCGTCGGGCGCACGATCGTGGCCCTCCTCGAGAACCACCAGCGCGCCGACGGCTCGGTAGCGATCCCCGAAGCCCTCCGGCCCTATACCAACTTCCCCGAACTAACCCCACCCTGAGTTTCTGAACAACAGAACCGCCCCGAGCGGTCGGGTTCTACGCGCGAAAACCGGGCCCGGGACATTCTGAACGCATCCGGGTACGCGTAAAGGGCCATATCTACGCGCGGAAATCCGAGGAGGCGTACGCTGGTCGCAGGAGGTGGTCAGCATGCCGAAGGAGGTCCTTCTCGTCGCCAACCGGACCGCGGGGGGCAGCGCCCTCCGAGATCACGTCCGCCAGCTGATGCAGGAGGGTGATTGCCACTTCACGCTCCTGGTGCCGGCGAACCCTTCCAGCGAGCATGCGACCTGGAGCGATGAGGAGGCCTACGCCCTCGCCCGGCAGACCTGCTCGGCGGCCGTCCAGACGTTCGCCGCGATGGGCGCGGATATCGAGGGCCGGGTCGGCGACACCAACCCCTTCGAGGCGATCGGGGACGCTCTTCGTGAGAAGCACTTCGACCAGATGGTGCTGTCGACGCTGCCTCCGGGGGTGTCGAAGTGGCTCCACCGGGATCTTCCGGCCCGGATAGAACGGAGCTATTCGGTTCCGCTCACGACGGTTATCGGCGAGCCGGAGATCGCTCACACCTAGCCGGGCAAGGCTCGTAACCCGCTAACCTCCTCTGCGGAGGGCTACGGTAATTGGCAACCGGACGGTCTTGAAAACCGTTGTCCGCAAGGACTTGTGGGTTCGAGTCCCACGCCCTCCGCCCAGGTCAGGCCCTATATTCTCGTTTCTTCGTTAGTTCACGAAGTCGCAGAATTTCGCGTTTGACACCCTTTTGACACCGTGTCCCTAGGCGGGCGACACCGGCGTACCGCCGATCTAGCGAACGCTCGTTCGAGATCGGTTCACTTTTTCCGCATAGAGGGAGGCGCGATGGCGCTGCGGAGATCTCGTCCCGCTGCAAGGTGAGGGCGTGCCCTCCTACTCCCATCCAGCCATCGCCAGTGCCTCTTTGAATGCGGCCTCGAACCTCTTCTGCTGGCCAGAACCCGGAAAGGGAATCCGCATGTCCACGACAGGGAGCCCGGCAGACTTCAGCGGAGTGAACAGATCGTCGTACACATTGATCTTAATCAAGATGATCTGCTCGGGGTGAAGCGTCTCGCACCTGAGAATCAAGTCGCTAGCGTCAGCCTTCAGCACGCCACCATCTAAAGGTTCCTCGGATGCGTCGATCAGGAACACGCCACGATGTTTGAGCTGCAAAAGAGTGGACGCCTTGGGCGATCGATCGGGTGTGTAC
>JBOGXG010000170.1:0-2423 GCA_050694195.1 Actinomycetota bacterium
TTCGCATTGCGGTTCACGACCTCAGCGACGGCAGGCCTAAGAATGTAGAGGGATCCGCGATAGATCCCCTGATAGCCCGCGTCGAGAACGAGTTGAAGTCGTTCGATTGGGTTGACGACGCCCAGGTTCGCTTATGGACGGCAGGTCACGTGTTCTTCGGAGATGCCCAGGTGGTTGCACGGAACGAGAGCGGCCTCAGGGAAAAGATCAAGAAGGCGACCGAGCACATCCTCGCCCTCGACTGGCGCATGCACGAGATAGCCATCGTTCCCGTCGGTCATCTCGGGGAGTTGGAGGAAGAGGGGATCGAGAGCGTCGAACGAGAACGCGGCCGGGGTTGACGGGAAGCGCGTGGTCCTCTTGGGTACTCGCGAAGGAGACAACGAGGAGGGTTTCTATGGCAGATGCAACCGTTGTCGTACAGAGAGAGAAAGCTTGGACGGACAAAGCTCGCGCCTACAGGATCCTCCTGGACGGCGCCGAGGTAACTCGGATCAGGGAGAACCAGCCACAGTCCTTTACCGTCGGTCCGGGTCGCCACGAGCTACAGCTGAAGATCGACTGGGCGATGAGTCCGGTGCTTCCCTTCGAGGTGGCGGAGGGCGACGAAGTGAGGTTCACCTGCGGGCCGCGCGGCAATCCGCTCTCCGTTCTGTACTACGCCACGGTAGGACGCAAGAGCTACATCCGGTTGGAGCGCGTTTGAGCGACGTCCTTCATCGGTCCAGAATCGCCCAGGCGACCCAGCACGTCACGAAACGAGTGGGGACCATGCGCTCCGGATCCTCAGGTCCAGGAGCAAGCGACGTTGTTGTCGCCGGGTCGATAGCGGCGGCGCTCAGCGGGGCTCCTTCCTCGATCCACTCGCTGGCGACGGGTCGCTCCCTGCTCGCGTCGGCGGCGGCAGCGGGATCACTGGTTATGGACGAGGAAGATCGTGTCGGTCGTCTGGTAGCGGCGGCCGTTCCGGTTCACCTCGGGTTGTCGTTCTTCTGGGCGACGGCTATCGGGATGGTCCTCCCCGAACGGAGACCTGTGACAACAGGTGCTCTCCTGGGCTTGGGCATCGGACTTTTGGATATGGTCGTTATCGGGCGCCGCTTCCCTCGCATCCGCGCTTTGCCGCTGATGCCGCAACTGGCCGATCACATGCTCTTCGGCGCCCTCGTGGCGCTCGTCCTAGGTCGACGGAGGAGCGCGCCCGGCCGCCCAGGGAGTTCAACTCGTGAACGGGTGGGAAGGGTGTAGCTAGACGCCGGAACCACGGCACAATGGGGGTCGTGGACCAGAGAGCGGATGATCTTGTCGATCAAGCCAGTCGGGATTCGTTCCCCGCCAGCGATCCTCCCTCCTACTGGGCGAGGCACACAGACGATGATGGTGCGAAGGTCGCGGAGGCGGACTCGGCACCACGAACGGAAGGAGTCGCGATGGCCGAGCCGGATGTGATGGGAAGCATCCAACAACTCGCGCACGAGGAACACGAACTCCTTGAACGTGAGGGGCGTGGAGAGTTGTCCGACGAAGAGCGGGCCCGACTTCAGACGGTCGGGGTCCGTCTCGATCAATGTTGGGACTTCCTTCGCCAGCGTAGAGCGCGCCGAGCCGCCGGTTTGGATCCCGACGAGGCGAACGTCCGGAACGTGGATACCGTCGAGAACTATCGCCAATGAACCCTGAGAACGATGCCGTTCGAGACCCATCGGAGGCAGGGGCACCGCGAACGACGGGTCCCACGCGTACCTACGAGAGCGACGAGATACGCGTCATGTGGGACGCCTCGCGTTGCATCCACGTCGCGAACTGCTTGCGAGCACTCCCCGAGGTGTTCGACGTTCGCGCCCGGCCCTGGATCGATATCAACGGAGCATCCGCGGAACGGGTCGCCGAGGCCGTGCTCACGTGCCCGACCGGCGCTCTTCGTTATGAGGCGATCGAAGGCGTCGACGATGAGGTCGCCGAGGAACCGGCCGCGGTAGAGATAAGGCCGAACGGGCCGTTATATGTGCGCGGGCGCGTTCGGGTGATGACTCCGACCGGCGAGGTCCTGGCGGACGAAACCCGCCTTGCGCTATGCCGATGCGGCGCGAGCCAGAACAAGCCCTTCTGCGACAACAGTCATCGCTTGATCGGCTTCCGCGGCTGAACTCACCGGCCCCGAGGAAGCGACAGTGCGAGATCGCTCAACACCATCGCCGCCGGGGTGCGGCTGCCGTGTCCGAAGTACATATCCGAGACCGGGGAGATCGTTAGGAACAACGATTGTCCCTCGGGGATCTCCACGGCAACGCCGGGTAACTCGATCTTGAACTTCGCGCCGGCCGTCGGGAGGATCTGTCGAAGCGGCATCAGGTTGTTCTGGATCACCGCCGCGTCGGCGGGGGTGGTCCCGACCGACAATCCGAAGAATGCCCGGCCGTCGA
>JBOGXG010000171.1:0-4259 GCA_050694195.1 Actinomycetota bacterium
CCTTCGTCGCTTACGACGCGTGAGTCGGTCATGTACTCGCAGACCTCCGTCGCGTGCGGATCGCATCCGTCCGCCAAAGCTCTGACGAGATCCCGTTCGACAGGATACCGGCGATCCCGTGCGGTTCGAAAATCACGAGTGCCCCGATGTCTTCGTCGGCGAGCACCTTCGCAGCAGACGCCAGACTCTCCGACTTCCCGATGGTGACGGGCATGCGCGGCTCCAGGTCCTTGATCTTCACGAATCACCTCCCGTGGTGGCTATGCTTTCTGCTTTCTGTCGAGCCCTGATCGCCCTCAGGTAACGGGTGATGATGAACAGCGCCTCTCGAGGCCGCGCCGCTAGAAGGCTCATCACGCTCCTTCCTTCACGAGGGGGCCGCTCGCCCAGGGATCCCGGCTACCAACATCGTGAGCGTCGATCGGGTTGCGAACGGGACGCAGGTTCTCGTCGTCCCAGTCGTAACCCAGGGCGTCGACGACCTCCAGGACGCCGGGCACCCGAGCCGCGATCCGGATCGCCAGGTCCCTGGTTGACTTACGGTCGGCGGTCCCACCGATCGTCGCGATCCCGTCCTTGACCTCGATATCGAGACCGGAGAAGCTCTCCTCCCCGAGAACCCCGATCGCGTTCTTCAGCGCGACGCTGACGTCTACGTCTCCTCTCGCCATCGCCCGCACGAGGTCGGACCGGGTGACGATACCCACGACGAGATCGTCCTTGTCCACGACGGGAAGACGCCTGACGCCGTGGCGATCGATCAATGAGGCGGCCGTCAGGACGCCCGAATCCGGTGAGACGGTGATCACATCCGTGGACATCACGTCTCCGACCGTTGAGTGGTGTACCGCTCGTGGAGCCATCCCGCGCAGGAGGAACGCGAGAGGATCGACCGCGGCGAACGGAGATCCGCTTCGCGCGGGAGGTGAATAGGCGGCAACGAGGTCTGCCTCCGAGATCACCCCGACCAATCTGCCTTGGTCTACGATAGGAGCGCCGCTGATCCGGTTGGAGAGCAATCGACGCGCCGCCTCGCGGAGACTGTCTCCTCGACGTAGCGTCACCACGAGGTGCGTCATCACATCAGACACCCTGATCTCGTTCATCTCTGCCTCCTGTACCTGACGTTGTCTTGTCTGCTCCGAAGCCGCCTAGTCACGTCATGATCCCGGCGTCGGATCCGCCCCTTCCCACGACTAATGGCGGGTCCGTGAGATCGATCTCGCCATGCCTTAACTGCGCGATCACCCCGAGGAGGTCGCCGCGCGTGACGACACCGATGAGGCGTCGACCTCCGTCAACGACCGGCAACCGGTTCACGTCATGCACCTTCATGAGGCGCGCCAGCTCCGGCAGCGGGGCATCAGGTCCCGCCGTGATCGCCGGAGCACTCATCACCCGCGCAGCGCGTCGGCGGTCCCGCGGTATCTCGTGTAGGTCCTCGAAGCCTCTGCCGTGGTTAGGACGCCGGAGCACCAGCCTGACCATCGGCCCTCCTAGAGCGTGGGCGAGATCCCGCTCGGAGATCACGCCGACGACGATCCCGTCCGCATCGATCACCGGGAGGCCGGAGATGTGCCTGCCGGCCAGTATCTCGGCGACCTCCTCGAAGAAGGCGTGCTCGCGGCAGGCCATGGCAGGAGCACTCATCACGTCGCGCGCGGTAGGCCCTGCGTCGCTCGGTTCGATCCATCTCAGCAGGCGATGCTTGGTCTCAACGATCGTGATGGGCCCCATGCCGTGCCCTCCTTCCTAGAAGAAGGGTCGGTTACGCGCCTTCACATCAGTAGGGCCGGCCGGCCCCCAAGCACTGTGCCGGTTGGTAGGGGCGTCAAACCGATACTCCCGGTCCGAACGGACCCTCTCATGCGGTCCGTTCGCCCCTAGGTTCCCAGCCCGGCGGCGCGCTGCAATGGAAGAGGAGGTGATGGGCGTGGCACATGTTGGGGATGACTCGATCCCGACCTGGGATATCGAACTCCGCGACCACGTACTCGATCTCACCCGTCCGGAGTTGGCGCCGTTGATGAACCGCTACCGGATCAAGGAACCGGCCGGAGCCGGGGCTACCGAAGGGCCATCAGGTTCGTTCGGTCTCATCCGTCGTGGACGAGAAGCGGCCGATGAAAGCTGCCGACGAGAGCCGCGCCACGTTGTCGCTGACGGATCCCAGAAGTGCACGACGGATGGGCCCGAGTCCTCGGGAACCGACACCGATGAGATCCGCCCGCTGGTCGTGGGCCGCCTGTAGTAGGACCGCAGCGGGCCCCCCCCGCTCGACCCGCGAGGTGACCCCGAAGCCCTTCTCCTCGAAGACACGCACGGCTCGAGCTACGGCCGCGTTCGCCCGCTCGACCCCCTCTCCCTCCTCGCTCTCCGCGATCAACTCGTTGATCTCGGGGGTCCCGATCGACATCGGCAGCGCCGCCGAAGCGGCGACAGGCACCACCGAGATGACCTCTACGGAGCACCGCGCCGGATCTAGCAAACTCGCTAACGAGGAAGCTGTCCGCTCGGCGGTGTCGGAGCCGTCCACCCCCACGACGACCCGGCTCTGCCCGTTCTCCGGGCGTGCCTCATGGACGACCAAGACCGACGTCGGGGCGGAATGGAGCAGGTAGGTACTGACGCTTCCCAGGAGCCTGTTGCCCAACCACGAGTGACTCCCGGCCCCGACAACGATGCAATCGAAGTTCCCCGAGGCCTCCACCAGGACGCTGCCGGGAACGCCCTCTAGCGTCGTCGTATCGGCGTCGAAGCCGGCTGCCCGTAGCCTCGCCGCGGCGGCTTCGGCTATCTCGACGGTGTCCTTCCGTCGTTCCTCGATCGGGTCCAACTCGACGAGAAGGTGTCCTGGGTCGAGACTTCCCGAATGTGTGACCGATACAACGGTGAGATCGAGAGCTCGGTTGAACAGCCGTTCGATGACGCGACTGGCCGCGTCCGCAGCGGGGAACCCATCCGTCGCGTACAGAACCTTCAATCCCGTCACTCCTTTCGAAACCTTCACCGCCGCAAACGCGACGCATCGGAAGCATCGTGTAGCCGACCACTACATGGTGCTAGGGCCGATAGTCACGCCACCCAGGTCCGGGTAGCCTCTTTGGCGTGGATCCCACCTCGCCGCCGAGCGGCTATCCCGCACATCGAGCGATCGACATCGGGCTTCGGGATGGATCCACGGTTCACATCCGCCCCATCCTGCCATCCGATCTCGACGATGTTGACGACCTCTTCACCCGCGTCTCCTTCCAGAGCTTGAGACTGAGGTTCCACGGCGTCCACCACCCCTCGCGGGATGAGCTGCGCCGCTTCGTCGAGATCGATTACCGCGATTCGTTCAGCCTCGTCGCGGTAACCGCCCTTGGCGACGGGCCACGGATCGTCGCGCTCGCAACCTATATTGGCACCACCGAGAAGAAAGCCGAACTCGCCTTGTTGGTGGATGACCCCTTCCACGGTCGCGGCATCGGGAGCATCCTGATCGAGCATCTGTCCGAGGCCGCTGCCGAAGCCGGGATCGAGACGTTGGAAGCTGAGATCCTCTCGGCGAATTCCGAGATGCTCGAGGTGCTCCGCTCGCTGGAGCTCCCGGTCGACAGCAAGGTCTCCTTCGGCGCCGTGCACGCGGAGTTCCCGACCTCACCTACCCCCGCCGCGCTGGAAGCTTTCGAGCGTCGCGAGGCGGTGGCTTCAGCAGCGGGGGTAAGAGCTTTCTTGAAACCGAGTTCGGTCGCGGTCATCGGAGCATCGCGGAAACGAGGAACGATCTCGGGAGAGATCTTCCACAACCTCCTGGATGCCGGTTTCGAGGGACCGGTCTTCCCGGTGAATCCGCATACCCCGGTCGTGCAATCGGTCTCGGCTTACGCGTCCGTGACAGAAGTGCCCGGACCTGTGGACCTCGCGGTCATCGCGGTCCCCGCGCGCAGCGTCCTGTCCGCCGCGACGGAGTGCGCGGAGAAGGGCATCCGCGCCCTGCTCGTGATCACATCGGGCTTCGCGGAGATCGGGGCCGAAGGAGCCGAGCTTCAGCGAGCGCTGCTGGAGATCGCACGGCGCCATGGGATGCGGATAGTGGGGCCGAACTGTATGGGCCTGATGAATACCGACCCCTCGATCCGACTCGATGCCTCGTTCGCCCCATCCCGCCCGTCGTCCGGCCGACTCGCGTTCTCGTCTCAGTCGGGTGCCCTCGGGATCGCGGTGATAGATCGGTCGCGCGAACTGGGACTCGGTTTGTCGAGTTTCGTCTCGGT
>JBOGXG010000172.1:0-2027 GCA_050694195.1 Actinomycetota bacterium
TCTATCCAGCTGAGCTACGGGCGCAGTGCTGCATCCCAGATTATCGGTGCTTCGGTGCACGCGGGGCCTTTCATGTGGCCGACGCTGAGGCTACTTGTGCAGGAAAGTGACCGCAGAGGGCAAGAAGCTGCACGAGTATGGAATGCCACGGATCATGCCGCCCTATCGCCGGATCCGGTCGAGCCGCGTGCTACGGAGAAGGCGTGGGCGTCTCTTCGGGTGACGGCGACGGCTTGGGCGTAGGACTCTCCTTCGGGGATGGCGAAGGGCTCGGCTCATCCGTCGGGCTTGGCGATGCTTTCGGCTTGTCCGACTGAACATCTCCGGATGCGCGGCCGGTGACGTCTCGCTCGCCTCGGCCGGACCTCCCGGTTGGCCCCTCGGGATCGTCCGAGGCCGCGACTGCGTCGGTCCGAGCCGCAGACGTCCCGAGCACGTCTTGCACCGCCTCCCCCACCACCGCGAGCGGCTCGAGCCACGTGATCCGCGGCGACCGATCGTTCCCGAGCGTTGGCGCGATGTCGTCCGGGGTCGACGACCCTTCGATCTGGCTGCGCAGATCGCCCCGAGTCTCGTCGCCGGACGCGCTCTCCGCTTCAGGGGGAGCGATGCTTCCGCCAAGCAAGCCGGGTCCGATGATCGTTGCGGCGACGGCCAGAACGACCACGAGCCCTCCCGACAGTACGAGTCGGCGCCTGCTGACGAGGCGTGAGTTGCCGACGTGGTCGCGTTCCTTGAACAAGGGTTCCCTGGGCATCAACGCCTCTTACCCACAACCACCGTCGGGACTAACGTCCCGGTCATTCGAACCAGAGATTAGGGATCTCGTCGCCGTGCAGCGCCACGGCGAACCATCCCCACTCCTGCTCGTATAGGTCCGTCCCGTCGCCCCAACGCGAGCCGCCCGCCGAACGGTCCATCTTTCCGAGCACCGCGCGCGCGTAGAGCTCATCTGCGCCTGCCTCGTCGATCTCCTCCAGCGCCCCGAGCGCGCCGGCGGTCGACACGGTGCTTGGCTGCGGCTCGAGCGCGTCGCCGTCGTGGCTGTAGACGGCACCGACGTAACCGTTCCGCTCGACCTCGTCGGCGAGAAACCCGGCCTGCTCGAGGTACGATCGCGCTCTCCCGTCGTCGCCCCATCGCAGATCGAGCGCGATGCGCCAGTAGGTTCGAGCCGCGTCGTATCCGTAGTGGCCGGCACCGTCGAACTCGTCGTCCAGCGACTCCAGCGCACCCGTCGCCGGATCCAACGCGACCCAGTTGGGCGGGAGTCCCGCAGAGCGTCTTGCTCCCAGAGGATCCTCCGAGGCGCGGAAGAGAACGTCGTAACAGGAGTCGATCGCGCCGTACCAATCGTGGCTCGGATCGACCTCGGCGAAGACCCGGTACGCGTGGGGCGAGCAGTAACTCGGATTCAACACGAGGCGATCCGACGAGACCCAATCCCCCGCGACCACGTAGGGGATCCCGCCGACCTCGATCACTTCGTTCTCCCAGATCGCCGCGACGATCCGCGTCCCGTCGTCGATCAAGCCCTGATCGTCCCAACGCTCCCCGGCGAGCAACAACGCCAACGCGATGTCCGTATCTGCGTCGGTGGCGGAACTGTCGTCTCGGATTTTCCCGTCGCGCCACAGCCATGCGAACAATCCGTCGTCGCGCTGGAGCGTGGCGCGGGTGCGTTCCCAAACGCGGGCGAAGTCATCGGGCCGGTCCGACCACACCGCCCGCAGCAGTGCGTACGACTGCGCCTCGGAGGTGAGACGTCCTTCATCGTCCAGGTACGCGCCCGCCTCCTCGAAACGTTGCTCGAGGTACGCGTAGGAGCGGTCCAAGAGACGACGATCGCTCCCCCGCTGGTCGTCGGTCCTCCACAACTCGACCCTGCTCCCCTCCGACTCCCACGACCTCACGAGACTGGACCGGTCGAGCGCGGCGAGCGCGAACTCGTTGTCGGTGGTTCTGAACGTCTCCTTCGTGCTCGGAGTGATCAACAGGTAGTCGACGTTCGACGGATCGTTGTTGAA
>JBOGXG010000173.1:0-17265 GCA_050694195.1 Actinomycetota bacterium
GTGGGTCGAAGGCTCGGCGACGAGCGGATGGCTCGACGCCCCCGCGGTATCGAGCAGGAGACCTTCGATGCGGGCCATGTCCTCTTCGAGCCACGCACGACGTTTGAGATCGCCCTGCGGCGAGATCACTCGCCGATCACCTGTATGCAGTACCGCCTGAGCCGCGAGGAGCAGAGTTCGACGAAATTGACGCGCTGGTACTCACCGAGGGCGATATCTCCCTCGGAGACCGGGATGACCTCGGAAGCCTTACCGGCGAAAACGTGAACGAGGTGGGCGGGCGCGTTCTGCGGCTCGTCGTCGACGAGGTTCTCCGTGCGGATGTCGAAATCGTCGTGCTCGTAGTAGCCGTCCTCGGGCTCGAGGAGCCGCATCGCCTGCTCGAGGGCACCGATCATGCGGCGGTCGCCGTTGGCCACCAGCACGCAGCAGGTGGTGTGCGGGGAGTAGACGAGGACGCTCCCGTTCTTCACCCCGGAGGCACTGACGATCTCGTTGATATCGTCGGTTAGGTCGAGGGCATCGAGCCGGCCGCCCGTCTTGGTCTCGAACTCCTCATAGATGATCACGGCTCCCTATTGTCACCCAACCCGTGCCGTGTGCTTGCTGTACGAGCGTTCGACGAGTCTGAACGGTCGTTCAAGGGTTTCTCGCAGGTCAGGAGGGGGGTATAAGGGCTGCGAGACACGACCCCAAGACAGCAGAGCCAGGGAGGACACATTGAGCACGATCGTGAAGCGCGCACTCGCGGCGCTCGCCGTGAAAGAGATCATCGACAGGGTCCAGGAAGCCCGCAAGCCGAAGAAGAGCCTCGCCGCGCGGCTCTTCTCGCCGCTGGGCCTCGTGGCCATCGGAGGCGGCATCTTCTACCTCTACAAGAACGGGAAGCTGGATCCGGTCATCGAGCAGGGGAAGAACCTGATGGGCCACTCGGACGAGGGGACGTACACGCCGCCGGCGCCCACGGCGTCCTCGCTGTAACCCGCTCCCCGGCGGCAGGGAATCCGACATAACGGGC
This sequence comes from Actinomycetota bacterium, assembly GCA_050694195.1. Classification (GTDB taxonomy): domain Bacteria; phylum Actinomycetota; class CADDZG01; order CADDZG01; family WHSQ01; genus JBOGXG01. The sequence continues at coordinate 1,019 of JBOGXG010000173.1, forward strand.
GAATCATGAAGCCAATGACTGCTCCCAGACAAGAGTTCCGAGCGCTCACGGACAGAGAACTCGTCCTGGCGTACCAGGGTCCCCACCCGGACGCATACGAGGAGATCTTTCGCCGCCATAACGAGCGCGTGCGGAGGGTCTGCCTGAAGATGCTGCACGATCCGCACGATGCGGAGGAAGCGATGCAAGAAACCTTCCTTCGCAGTTACCGAGCCCTCGGGAGATTCAACGGGCGCTACCAACTGGGGGCATGGCTCGCGCGGATCGCGACGAACGTTTGTCTCGACGAGATCCGCAAGAACAAGTGTCACGTCGAGGAGGCTCCGGTCGAGGAGGTCGACAACTACGCGGCGACCGGTCCCATCCCTTCGGACGTCGTCGTCGAGGCCACCGAGGTGCATCGTTCGATGGAGGAGATCGCGCCCCTTCATGCGCGCGCTTTGGTGCTACAAGCGGTCGAAGGCTTGTCGCACAAGGAGATGGCCGGCGAACTCGACATGTCGACGCCGCAGGTGAAGTCCCTGTTGCACCGGGCGCGTCGTTCGTTCCAACGGGCGTGGCAGAACGCGTCCGGGTGGCTGATCGCTCCACTCGGCGGCTTCCGCCTGTTCGCGTCGCGTGACGAGACGCGCCGGGCCGGGGACATGACGGCGAGCGCGACCGCGCACGTCGGGGGCGCGTTCGTCGAGAGACTCGCGACAGGGGCCGTCGCCGCGGTGATCGCGATCTCCGGCTTAAACGCTGGAACCGACACGACACCGGTGCGGGAACCCGAGGTGAGATCCCAGGCCGAGTCCAAGGGCGGCGGGCCGAACGTTAGGCGCGCCCGGCTCCAGCGAACCGCACTGCTCGACCGAGGCGGCGTCGATGCCGCGGGTCCCGGTGCCGCAGGCGACCTCGCGGGAGCGGCCCTGCCGACCGAACTCACCAACTCACTGTCGTTAAAGTCGATCTCCGACGAGGTCAAGCGTCCGCGGGACGAGGGCAACAACAACGGTGACGATCGGCTCATCGAGCCGGGCTCCACCACGACCGGGCACAAGCCGGTCGACAACGTCACGAGGAAGGTAGTGGACCTCATCAACGACACCGCCGCCGAGGGCAACGGCGGCTAAGTCAACCTCCGCTCGTCGTCTGCGCCCCTCGAGCCCCTCGCACCTGATATATCGAGGGGATGGTCGATAAGGGTTCTTCGGGCGTTCCGCCACCTCCGGAGCCGCCGCCGTCGTTCCTGGACGGCGACCGGTTCGCGATCGTGTGCGAGATCCAGCCCTCGCGCAAGCCCGATATCGAAGGGATCCGGAGACAGATCGACGTCCTGAAGGACCACTGCGATGCCTTCCTCATCCCCGACAACCACCTCGGGCGCGCCACCGTGTCGAGCGTGGCGGTCGCTCACGAAGTGGCGTACATGGGGGGCCGCGGCGTCGCCTGCGTCAACGCTCGAGATCGGAACGTCCTCGGTTTCCACCGGGACCTCCTGACCGCCGCGTCGTACGGAGTCGACCACTTCCTCTTCGTTTACGGGGACGCTCCCCTTCACGGCCGGCGCACCGAGGATCTCACGGTGCGAGGCATGATCGACGAGGTGCGCGCCTTCGGGCAGGGCCCGCCGTTCCAGGACTACCCCGACTTCCGCATCGGCACCGTGAGCAAACTCGGGCGCGATCTCGCCTGGCGGCGGCGCGCCGACTTCGTATTCGTCCAGATCACCCATTCGCTCGACCGGCTGTTCCGCTGGCGGGAGTCCCTCGACTACGACGGTCGGATGTACGCCGGCGTACTGGTCCTCGCGAGCAGCAGGATGGCGATGCGGATAAACGCGATGATCCCCGACATCAGGATCCCGCAGAGCGTTATCGACAAGCTCGACTCGGATCCCGAGGTCGGGCTCGATCTCGCCTGTCAGCAGATAGAGGAGATCAAGGCATCGGGAGCTTTCGACGGGGTCCATCTGGTGCCGGTGTCGCTCTACCCGCAGATGGCCGCCCGCCTGCCCGAACTGAACCTCTGAGAGGGGCCGGGCCCCGGACCCCGCGCGGGGCCAAACTTCTCCTGCAGGTTTTGACGACGTCTAGATATGTAGGAGAAGTTCGCTGGGGGGTGCTCTTCGGGAAGGAGCGGCGCGTGAAGGTGGGCTCGGTCGTCATCGATTGCAACGACTTCGACGCGATGTTCGCATTCTGGCGGGACGCGCTTCGATACGTTCCGCGCGATCCGCCGGAGGACGATTTCGTCGTCCTCCGCGATCCTCACGGATCGGGTGTGAACGTCTCGATCTCGAAGGTCCCCGAGCCGCGGGTCGGGAAGAACCGGTTGCACCTCGATCTCTACACCGACGATCAGGCCGGCGAGGTGAAGCGCCTGCTCGGCCTGGGGGCGAACCGGCACCCCCGCGTTCTCGAGGAGGGAGAGGATTTCATCGTCCTCGAGGATCCGGAGGGGAATCTCTTTTGCGTGATCGACAAGTCGAAGGTGCCACCCAATCACCAGTGATGCTTCGGCCCCGGCCCCCATCGAACATTGGAGCTATGCAGCGCGGAAACGCCCTCGCCGGTGGCAAATCGGAATTGCCCTCGTCGAGATCGATCAGGTCGTTCTGGGCCCCACCTCGAGCGTGATCGATCCCGGTATCACCCAAGAGCGATCGTCGCCGGATCCGCCATAAACCTCCTCGGACTCGCTACTCCCAATCTCCCCGAAAGGGATGCCTTTCCGGTCACGGCGAATCTCGGTACGGCGAGCTTACGCAGGAGGCAGTCCTTCGTTACGGCGTCACGCGATCACATTGTGCACAAACTCTTGACCGCTCATCAAGTGAGCGATCGCCTAACAGACGGGTGTCGGACGGGCTGCCTTCTCGGCACGTACGGCGACGGAGCCTCCCAAGCCGCCTGCGCCTCCGAAGCGTCGGGTCCACACGAGACGCCCCGATCCCCCGTCGATCAGGTAGAAGGCGATCGTTCCCTGGCGCCTCAAGGTCAGCATGAGATCATCGCAACGGTCTCCCGTGAGTTCGACCGCCGTGTCGTACGGGGCAAAGGTATCGGCGAGTTTCGTCTTTCGGTCCGCTTTGAACGTCGCTCTCCACAGCACCCGGTCCGTGACTCCGTCGTGTGCCTCCACCGTGAGAGACCGACGCTTCCTGATCACTTCAGCCGAGTCATCACCTATTCCGTCAAAACTGCCCCGGACGGGCACCAGGCTTCCGCCCCCGATCCGGAGACCGTTCCGGCCCGATGTTGTGAATCGCACCCTGCTCGGACCGCCAACCCTGCCGGAGTCGCCCAGCACCGACTGATCCCACAACGTGTCTCTCACTCCGTCCCTATTCACGTCTCCGGCGTCGAGAAGAAAGGTGACGGAGAAACACCCCCGTTCACAGCCCCTCAATTCCGGGAAGTAGACGGCCGAATACAACCGCTTTCCGGACCGCCAATCGATCGCGAACTGACGGGTTCCGGTTACGTTCTCGCGCCGGTACCAATCGAAAGCTCCGATATCTGCCTCTCCGTCACGATCGATGTCGCCGGCGACGTACGGGAAGTTGCCTCTCGCGGTGAACAAGAGACGGCCCGAGGCACCGTCCAGGAACCCGAACATGTCATTCCTTCGGACATACTCCAGCTCGAGCTCGCCGATGCCATCGTCGTTGAGGTCGGGCCCGCGCCAAGCGCCGGCTCCATATCCCAGCCTCCCCGTCCAGTTCCAGATCCTCTTACCCGACCTTCCGGAACGGGCGACTATCTTCCAATCGCCAGACTTACGATCCACGATCGAGTAATCGTCGAGTCCATCCCCGTTGAGATCGTCCGTGTCGGAGATCGCCGGGATCTTAGTGGTAGAGATCTTCTCGGCTTGGTCCTGCATCTTTCCATCCGCCCCATCGATGACCCCCACGCGACTGCGCACGATCATCTCTCCGGCCGTTGCGACGTAGTCGGCGCGGCCCACGAGGAGATCCGTAGCCGGGCCGCGCAAGCCATCGAACCGTTCGAAAGCGATGAGCCAGTCCGTGGCGACTCGTCCCGGTAGGAAGAGGCCCAAACCGGTGTAGATGTTGAAGGTGGAGGGGAACAGTTTCGTCCACTGTTGTTCCCCCGATCCCGCCAGTGCCTCGAAGGAGTACGTCCAGGCGCCTGACGACGCGGTAAGCACCGATACGAAAAGGCCGTTCTCGCCCTGCTCCCCGACCCGGAATGGGCCCACGCCCGCCCACCCATCGATGAAGTCCCAGTCGCGCGCCCAGAGCGTTCCTCCGGTGTCGCCGCTCATCACCGTCAGAGACAAGCGTCCCGACGGGAAGAACGTCGAACCGGAAGGGTCGCGCGTGAGCGTGTACTCGTAAAGGAGGATGTCCTTGACACGATCGCCGTCGAGATCCGGGACGGCGTGCTGTGCGTAGATCTTGTCATCCCCGAGCGCTTCTGCCCGACGAAGCGCCCGCGCCGCGATCGGATCCAGGCTTTCGAGAGACCTCTTGAAGTGCGCCTTGAGCTCCGCCCGGCTCACGCGGGGAAGCGGGATGTCCGACCGCTCGGCGGACGCGATCGGTACCACCGACACCAAGAAGGAGCAAGCTAGGAGGCCGCCCAGTACCTCATGGTGATGTCTTCGTCATGCGGCCCTCGTTACCCTTCCAGGAACTTCAGTGCGGCCCGATCACCGCTACTTCCGCCGTCCCGAGCAACGGCGTTCGGCGTCGTTCTCTTTCTTGCCCTTGCGGGGCCCGCCGGTGCATCGGTTGCGACCGGGACCTCCGTCCAGCCGGTCGTTCCCCTTCTCGCCGAAGAGCCGGTCGTCTCCGGCTCCGCCCTTCACGCGGTCGTTCCCGTCGCCCCCGTACAAAAGGTCGTCGCCCACGCCCCCGAAGATGAGGTCGTCCCCTTTCTGTCCGTAGATCGTGTCGTCGCCCGAACCCCCGAGGATGATGTCGTTCCCCGTCAGTCCGTCGAGACCGTAGATGACGTCATCTCCTCCCCGCCCGCAGATCTTGTCGGGGAAGGAGGTGGCGTAGAGCTCGTCGGGCCCTTTCGTACCGATCACCGTGCAGCGTCCGTCGAGGTTCCAGTGAAGGTTGCTCCGGTCCCAGATCTCCGTTCCGTCCCACAGATCGTCGAAGTCCTCGTCGACCCAGGCGAACACCGACGTGACGCCCGATTCCTGCGACGAGAAGATCGACTTGAAGCTCCCTGCCGTCGACGTCACGCCGAGCACGAACAGACCCGCACCGTCCGTCCGGCCCTCGACGTGCAGAGCTCCTTGCCCGCCGCTCACCGCTCGGGCCGACCGCCTTCCCTTCAAGGCACACGTTTGAGGCGTGGGCCCGGGGCCTTCGAACAGGAGATCCACCGTCTTGTCGGCTGCTACCTGGCCGTTGAAATCTGCCAGGTCCACCACGACCTTCTGACAGGTGGAGCTCGGGGCCTTCCAATCACCCGGGCTCACATTGATGCACGGGGAACCGAGACACGGCGTTATCCGGACGGCGTCTCCGGTGTCGAGGCTCCCTCCGCTCGGGAGGCGGCAGACACCTCCCGCGGCGGCGTCGCCGCCCGGCACGAGACAGTCCCAGCTACCGGCCGCGACCGCGGAGACGTCCGCCGGCTTGTCCGTCGCCGCGAGCGTGCACGCCCCCTCGAAGGGCTGCGGCGCGCCGCCCGTGCCGCCGAGATCGACGAAGCCGCAAGACGTCCAGCTCGCGATGTCGGCTCCCGCATAGGTTGTCGTGTAGAAGAGCTCGGCCCCCTCGGCCCCGGGGCTAGCGAGTCCGGCGATCTTCACCGCTCGGTCCTCGAACGAAGCCGTGCGGCCGTTACGCGGTGTCGTGACATCGAGCCATTCCTGTGGCGCATTCTCCGTCGGATCCGCCTGGACTCGGTTCACGGTGATCGGCGATTCCTTCACCGTCTGCGTACCGATGATCCTGGCGCGCAGCGTGAAGGCGCCGTCGGGAACCGGAGAAGTGGCCGGTTCTTCGCCCTCTGGCTCTTCCCCCGCGGGTGGTTCCTCGTCCGCCGGTGGCTCTTCTTCCTCGGGAGGCTCTTCTTCCTCGGGAGGCTCTTCTTCCTCGGGTGGCTCTTCTTCCTCGGGTGGCTCTTCGGGCTCCTCGCCCTCGGCCGGAGGAGCGCCGGGAAGGGGACTGTCATCCAGATCCCACAGCAGCTCGTACGTTCCGCTCTGATGTACGTGTCTCGCCTTTCCCAGACGAACCGCGTTGCCGTCACCGTCCACGAGTTCGATCTCGACGCCTTTCGTGAGGTAGGGAGCGTCGATGGCCGTGACAATCCGGAGTATTGGGTCGGACACCACTGCGTTCGCGGGACCGATCGATGGATTGACGAAACTCAACCTCGCATCGGCCTTCGAGCCGACCCAATGGGTGGTGAAGGCACCCCTCAAAGCGGTCACATCGTCGAGATCGTCGTCCCGGCCCTTGGCACCGTCGAGCCACACGGTGAGCTTGCTGTCGCCGGCAACCTTCGACGTCAAGCCGAACCTGAGGACCCCGCTCGCGTTGGTTTCTCCCTCGCGGTGGATGCAAGGCGGCCCCTCTTCGGTGCACTGCGGTGTGGCGGCCGGGTGGGTGTCTCCCCCGGGGTCCTCCTCTGTCCCGTGGTCACCCGTATCGGGGGGACGAAGCCCCTTGGATCGGCAGAAGCCGATCCTGTCCGCGGGACCCCTCACGTGAACGTCCACGTTCATGTCCGCCAGACGCGACTCTCCCCCTCTGACCACAACCTCGTAGATGTTGCAGGAGTCGAGAGGAGCAACATCTATCGCGGGTGAGGCGAAGACCGCGGCGTCCGCCTCGAGCCATTGGAGTTCGATCGACGCGGCCGGCTCCCCCGCATCGAGGATGTCGTTGTCGGGCGGTGGAGCCGAGCCTTCGCTGAGGCCCGGCGCGTCATCTACCCAGACGCGAGCGGTGGTGAAGCCGGGATCCTCGGCCGGTGAGTAGACCTTGAAACGGAATTCCCCCGGCCCCGCGCTGCCACCGGACGGTGTGCCGGAACCTTTGTCGCTCTCGATCTGCTTTCCGCCGGAGGCGGCGATCCCCTGCGGCGCGCCCGCGCCCCCGGCGCAATCGGAGCCATCCTCCTGGCCGTAGCCGTCGGGGCTCTTGAATGTGCTCGTCGAGGCGTTCCCGAACGCCACAGAATCCTTCGGGCCGAGCAGCTCGACGTCCACGTTCGCGCCCTCTACCGGTTGGCCGAACTGGTCCATGACCGTCGCGGCGACCTCGAGACAGCTCGATCCCGCGGTGCGCTTGATCGGACTCGGCCACGCCGGGGTGATCGCGTCGTTCTTGATGCCGCGAAGCGATACCTGCATGTCCGACACGCTCTGGATGAAGGGAGCCACCCGGTGTGCATCGGGGGCCTGGGCGACGGGAGCGGCCTGCTGCGTGATGGGGGTCTCTTGTCGCTGCGGCACCACGCCGATCGCGGTTACCTGCGATGGGAGATCCTCCTCCGCCAGCGCGCACGATGCCTGGAAGGGCCGCAGATTCAGTTCCCCCCCGGCGGCTGCGGTGGTCGAACCACACTCCGCGCTCCACACGGGGTCGACTCCGATCGGGGATTTCGAGTAGTAGACCTTGACGTTTGGCGTCGAGTCGGCCCCGGCGCTCAAGACGCCCGACACCGCCGTTGCCCACGCCCCTTCCGGCGCTTTGTAGAAACCGAGCGGTCCCCCGTTCTGTGGCCACGACATTTCCACGGTCTCCGCAGCGGGAACATCTGTGCTCGTGGGATCGGGGATGGGTCCGGCCGGTGGTGGGTCCTGGTGCGAGAGATCGACGGCCACGGTGTCGCTCGTGAGTTCACGGATCCCGCTAGGCGTCCGCTCCGACAACTGCACGGAGATGTTGGTCGCGCCCTCCGGCTTGCCGTTCGGGACGTCCCAATAGAATTCCCAGGTATCCGTCGAATCCTCAGCGCGTGACATCTCCCCGATCAACTCGGCGGGTCCGCCTGCCGGAGTCAGGAAGGCCTTCACGACCGCTTGCTCCGGGGCGTGCGACACGACGGCGGTGATGTGGAAGGCCTCTGCCCCGTTGTCCTTGTCGCTGATCCGGGTGTTGGCCACGATGGAGGAAGGATTGAGCAACTGGATCGCGATGCAGTCGAGCGGCTCGGACGGCGGTTCCGCGGGGGCCTCTTCCGGAGGAGGAGGACACGGTTCGGTGACATCGCCAGGCGCCGCCAAGCTCTCCGTGGGCAGCAACAGAAGAAGGAAGGCCAAGGTGATAACTAAGCAAAAAACCCGTCGCGTGCTGACTGGTACTCGCCCAAAGCCCGCCTCTGATCTCACCGCTGCGCCCCCGTTTTGCTTAGAAGATCGGAACCCGGCCGCCCTGGATTGACATCCAGACGACGCTAGAACTTCGCCCTGGTCCCGGCCCTGATGTCTTGCTCAGAGGTTAGGTGCGGGGGCGGTGGATCCCTCGCCAAATAGTCGCCAAACGTCCGCCTCCCAGGGGGGTTCGTGATGGTCGTGTCCCTTGGGGCGATATCGGAGACAGAGCCGTCCCGGCTGGGTTCAACACGTTCAATATGTCAATCCGCCATCGATCGGCTTTACCTCAAAGTGATCGTGTCGAGATACTTGGTGGTTTCCTTCGGAAAATGTCCAAGAGCCGAGTAGGCCTGAATATCTGACAACCTTCCGCCCTCGGGAAGACCTACGTCATCCAGCGGCAGGGAGAAGACGATCCTCATTCCGGTTGTGCCGTATCCCCCTCGCAGATGAGTGACCTTCTTGCAGGTTGTTGAATCGGTGCAATCCAACAAAACGAAGGCTCCCCCCAGCAGGGACGTAGCTCGCACCTCATATCTTGCATCGCCAACTTCAAAATTCAACCCGTAGAAGATCGGAGAGGCGCGGGAAGCTAGGTGCGGCATATCTTTCAATTCGAGCGCGACGAACAGATCCGCAAGGTGTGGTCGATAGGACATCCGCAGCTGGACTAGATCTGTCCCGTGTGACGATCCGATCGTGTCGCCCTTAACGTCGCTGTGCCGGATAGCACCGTCAGGAGGGAGGCAAGTCCCGGACGTTAGGCACACAATCTTGCTCGGAGGAACGTCACAAGAAGAGGATTCCGAGGTCTGTGCACCCAGCGGTAAGCCGATGTCTCGAAGATAGAGATCGTGGTCGGACAAGTCATCGTTGTCGTCGGCAACGAAAGACACGTTGGTGTTGAACACGCTGAAGCGGCCCACCGTCACGGGCTCTCGAGCCTCATGGATCGCATCTATCAGGCCCGGCGTGTAGGGACCGTTCTGTTGGCACCCACTCCCGATGGACAGGAGATGGGTCGTGCCCGTTTCACGATCATGCAAAAAGGCATCCTTGTAGACCTTGTTCTGGTCGTTTTCCACGAGGTTGTCCGCAAAGCTCAGGAAACTAACGTAACGACCGTCCGGACTGATGGTGGGACGTTGAGTCACGAAGCCTTGCTGTATGAAGCTTCCTCGAGCGACGCCCTGATCCGACTCTCGGGCTTCTTCTCCTGCGGAGCTGACATTCACGCGTTCCCGGCGACCCGTGACCGTGTCCAAGACAAAGATGTCGGGGGCCGCGTTCGAGTCATTGGGAACGATCTGGGCCGGGTCATTTGACACCCACGCGATGTACCGGCCGTTGTGGCTGATCGACCACCCTGACGTGCTGAAGAATCCCAACTCAGCCGTGGTCGAAAAGAGCCGGGCCGTTCGAAGGTCAAGTACTCGCATACAACCGGTCGAGGCACTTGCGGAATCACCGCAAGTGGATTGCGTTTGTCCGGTCGAGTACACGCCCAGGGCCAGGAACCGACCATTCCCGCTGATAATCGTGCTTACCTCGTTACCGGTGCCTGCAAAACCCTCGGCTCTGCGTGTCGAAGCTTTCTTCATGTCTCTGACGAAGACATCCCGGACGTCGTTCTCATCGTCCTCGACGATGTCCGTGGCTTCGCTTGCGAAGATGACATAGCGTCCGTTGGACGAGAGAGTCTGCGAGTAGTTCGAGGTTGGGAAACTGGCCGAGCCGGGATCCTGTGCTCCCACTGGAGTCCCCTCGAGGTTAACCGACACCGCAACTGTGGTCTTCTTCCTCAGATCATGTAGGAAGTAGTCGTTGGCAAGATTCGTATCTCCCGGCACCAAATTATTCGAACAGCTATTAAAAGCGATGTAGCGACCATTGCCCGAGATCGCGGCTCGTCCTGACCCGGGAACCACACCCTGCGACGTCGGCAAACAGGGGGCGCCCTGCAAGCCCGACGAGTTAACGGAGACGAGTTCCGTGGTTCCCGTCTTTACGTCTCTCACATAGACGTCGGGGGTGGTGTTGGTATCTAGGGACGAGAATGAGCGAGATGTCTCGAATGTCACGTACCTGCCGTCTCGGCTTAGCGATGGAAAGAGATACTGCTCGCTATGCGCGGCCTGCGCACCATTCGAGTCAACCGTTACAAGACTCAGTTGCCCTGGACGAGGGTAGGCGCCCGAGACCACCGGACCCAACGCGATGACCAGCCCGATGGAGGCAACGAAGATCACTACCTTGCACCTTCCTCTCATCTCCATTGGTCCTCCCCCGGGTCCGGCGAGGAGGGTTGGTATCGCACGAGCAGCCTCACCGTGTCGAGGATGTATCGGCCGTTCGCACCGACCCACGAGAAGGCCCTGTCCCCAGCCGCCGATGCCGGTCTCGATAGACCATCCATGGACCTGCTGACAAAGATGGTTTGACCGGGCCGGGGGGAAGCTGCTCCGGGAGAACCCAAGGCCGCGGCCAAGGCCAGGCCGGCCATGCACCCGAGCCCGATCCGCCTCGCGATCATCGTCTGAAAGCCGCCACGTCTAGGGGCTGTAGTTGTCGCGGTCCGACGAGTGCCGTGAAAGCCTCGACGTCGGAGATCTCTCCGCCCTCCTCGAGCCCGATGAGCTCAAGTGGCAACGCGGCGACCATCGACTCGCCCGTTGTCCCGAATCCGCCTCGGAGTTCCGCCGACTTCGTGCAGGTCGAGGCACGACACCGGAACAGATCGAAGCCCGGCGCTCGACCGAGGACACCCGGTCCGATCCCACCTGTCATGCGGACCTCGTATCGAACCTCGTTCGCGGTCAGTTCGAGGCCCCACACGAGAGACCGTGAGGTCAGAGGCTCCACCCCCGGGACGCCGAGGGCCGTAAGGTCCTCGACGTCGATACGCACGTAGAGATCGGTGAGGTCCGGGCGGTGGGCAAGCGTAGCGTTCACTATGTCCGCGCCGTCGAGGTCGGGTAGGAGATCACCGCGCGGATCCGAGATCTGGCTTACGCCCGTGCGGTCGAACGTTGGGTCCTCCGCCTTCGTGAGTCCACGGCCCGATCCCCCGGTCGCGAGCCGTCCGACACCGAGTCCGACAGCTCCAACATCGCCCACGAAGATGTCCATCGCCTCGTTCGCGTCTCCGGCGACGTAAGGCTGGTCGTCGGATGACCACCTTAGAAAGGTCCGGCCCGTGCTCCCGATCGAGGATCCGAAGGCCCCGGCCGCGCCCGACCAGATCCAGTCGGCTTGGCCCGTCCTGCGGTCGTATCGCACCTCTCCCGTGCAACCGATGTCCTCGGAGCAGCCCACGGTTCCGGGATCCATCGTTCCGGTGAAGAAGACGTAACGACCGTCGTCCGAGATCGACGCGCTCGCGCCCTGGGGCATCAGCTCACCGGCGCTTGAGACCGCGATCTGTTCCGTCCGACCGGTCTTTCGATCGCGCACGTACACTTTCGATCCCAGATCCGTCGAAGGCGCCAGGGGCGCGAAGCTGTCGAAGACCACATAGCGGCCTCCTGGGGTGATCACGGGAGCATTGGTCACAGGCAACGACGAATTCCCGGCACCCGTCTCTTCCTGAGAGTCGACCGAGATCAACTCCGTTGTGCCGGCCTTCAGGTCGCGGAGGAACACGTCCTGGCAGTTCTTGTGCTCGATCGCAACGGTCGGACATGAGGCCTGGTTGGTTTCGTCAGGATCGAGGTTCGAAGCCGAGCTGGCGAAGACAACGTAGCGGCCGTCGTCGCTGATCTGGAAGTTATCCAGGTCGACGTTCCTATTCGCCGGCACACCTTCATCGGAGACCGACACAAGGTCCAGGGTGTCCTTCTTCCGATCGCGGACGAAGATCTGTTGTGGGCATCCGATACTGACGGCCGCCGGATCGACGCAGATCTCCGAGATCTCACCGATCGCCTTGTCTATCTCGTCTTGATCCGCGAGGTCTTCGTCCAGGGCGTGGACCGAGCTAGTGAAGGCGACGAACCGACCGTTGCCGCTGATCGAGACCGCGAAGAACCCATGGTCGCCCTTGATCTGCTCACCGCTGGTCGTCATCGACAGGAGCTCGGTCGTTCCCTTGCGAAGGTCGCGAACGAACACGTCGTCCGCTCCCGGCGGACCGACGTCCTCGTCGTCGTCGGTCATCGGCCTCTGGTCGGAGAACGCCACGAACCGACCGTTGGCGCTGATCTCCGGGTCGTGCGCGCCGTCGAGGAGGAGAGACTCTCCGTTGGAGCAATGAGCACCAAGGATGTTGGAACCCCCTGGAAGAGCACCCTGGGGGGTAAGCGAGACAAGATCCGTGGTGTCCTTCTGCCGATCGTGGACGAACACGTCGCTGAGCGCCGACCCGTTGAGGTCCCTGGGGTCGAGATTGCCCGCCTCACTGCTGAAGACCACGTACCGGCTGTCGTCGCTCATGGATGGGCCGTCAAGGTGTCCGCACGCCGTGCCGCTGTCGTGGTCGCCCTGGGCGCCGTTCGACGCAACCGACACCATCTCCCAAGTTGCCGGCCGCACCTGCTCGGCCTGACTGCCCGCGGCGGGCGCGGCCGCGATCGGAAGGGCCGCAAAGATGAGGGTGAAGATCGCAAGCCGAACACGCCTGCCGGACCGGATCGGCCCTCGCCCGACGCCCCTCATCGCAATCGCGCTCTATCGAGTACCCGAACCGCCCCCGTCGTGTAGGTACCGATCGCGGAGAACGCCTCGAGATCCTCGATCGTCTCTCCAGCTTCAAACGACATCGCGTCCAGCGGGACCGCCGCAACGACCGCTTCGCCGACGGTGCCGTAGCCGCCCTTGAGTGAGGCGATTTTCGTGCAGGCATCTCTCAAGCAACGGAATAAACCGAAAGCGGGATCCGCCCCCTCGACGGCGAGCCGTGGAGTTCTTGCGATCCTCACCTCGTAAGAAACGCCTTTCGATCCGAACGTGATGCCGTAGATGACGAAGGGATTGCCGATCAGCGGACCTCCCAGGCCCGCGGCCTTTAGGCCGGGCAGCCGGTCGAGGTCGATACGCACGAAGATGTCGGATAAGGATGGTCGATGGGCGACGGTTGCCGCGATGATCTCGCCACCCACGCCGGGCACGGCCACGTCTCCGTGAGGATCGCGGATGCGCGCGAGACCATCGGGGAGTAGGTCGACGTCGTCCCCCCTCAGGCTACGCGTAGGCGAGGACCCGTCGACATCGGCCCCGAGACCCATCGCGCGCAGGTCACGCACGTATACGTCCCAGGTGTCGTCTTGATCTTCCGGAATTTCCTGTTCGGGGGTCGCGAAAGCAACGAAGCTCGCATCGCCGCTCATCGTTGCCCCCCACGATGCGCCGTTCTCGTAGTAGCTGTAGTCGCCGCACACCTCCAGCCTGACGAGGTCGGTCTGGCCGGTCCTGCGATCATGAAGGAAGGTGCCTTGGCATTGTTGGGCGTAGGGCTCATCTGTGCTCTGAGCGCTTCCCGTCCACATTGCTTCGAAGGACACATAGCGCCCGCGGTCGCTGATCGAGGTGTGACCGCCTCCGTTCACAAACGGGATGCCCTCGCTCGTCACACTGATCCGCTCGGTGCGGCCCGTCGTGCGATCTCGCATGAAGACCCCGGCACTCCCGAAAGTGTTCGAACCCGCGGGGACGAGATCCGTTGCACCGCTCTGAAACACGACGAAGCGACCGTCGGGAGTGATCTTCTGACCCCGAACCTCGAAACTGAACTGACCCGAGGCGCGATCGCCCGCGCGGCCCTCCCGGCTGATCGACACGAGTTCCGTCGTGCCCTTCTTCAGGTCGTGAACGAAGGCATCGTCGCAGCTTGGCGCCAGATCCACGCAGACATTGCGATCGTTGGGAGAGAGGTTATCGGCGGCCGAGTCGAAAACCACGTAACGCCCGTCGTCGCTTATGGACATCAACCTCGCCCGGGCGTTGGCGGCCGCTCCTTCCGTCGACCGGGACACCAGGCTCGTCATCTTGGTGGAGCGGTCGTACAAGTACACCTGTGGCAGGGGGCATAGGAACGGCGTCGCGACGCACGTCGGCGAGGCGACCTCATCGTCCGTCAGGGTGGTGGCATAACTCTCGAACGCGACGTAACGGCCGTTCGCACTGATCATGACGTCGTCCAAGCCCGAGTGGCTATCGGCCCCGCCGACATCCCGAGCGGCGCTCACGAGCTCAGTTCGGCCCTTCTTACGGTCCCGAACGAAGACATCCATCAGGAGTTCGTCTACATCCTGCGGCGCGAAGGTGGGATCTTTACTCGCGAATGCAACGAAACGACCGTTCGAACTGACGGACGGGTTGAGGGACCATTCGAGACACCCGACGAGGGGAAGCTCGACCGGCGGTGTGGGTGCGCTCCCGCTGGACGACAGCGACACGATCTCGGTACGACGGGTCTTTCGATCGCGCAGGAAGATATCGCTCAGCAGACCCCCGTTCACGTCCCGTGAATCGAGATCGCCCGATTCACTAGAGAACGCGACGTAGCGTCCGTTGTCGCTCATCGAGACGGGGTCGACGGTCGAACATGCCGTTCCACTGCTCTCCGTCACCTGAGCGCCACCCGAGGTGACCGACAGGACCTCGAGCCGGCCGTGCCTCAGGCCGAACTGGGTCGCCTCCTCCTCTCCGGCCCACAGAGCGCGGGAGGGCGAAGTGACCAGCATGGCCACCGCCATAAGCACGCACAACGTTGATGTTGGGTTCATTGAGTCGGAGGTTTCTTTCGTCGCCTCCGAGGAGCATCCCTTGGACGACTTCTGATCAACTAGTCAGAGGGTCGCCAATACCTCGCCAATCGGGGAGTTTTCGCCAGGGGAACATCGGGCAGAGACGACCACTCACCCTTGGTTGATAGCGGCAGCTACTTCCTCCACTCGAATGGGTGCATGACCGCGCCCTCATCCGCTCCTGGCAGCCCGTCTCCGTTCCGATCGAACCAGGCTGTGATCCGCGAGATGCCCGCTCTTCGGGACCCGACCCCAACCTCTGCGGTTCCCGTCGATGAGCGTCGTGACGATGAGGCAGCCCGGCCCGCCGGCAAATCGAATCCTGACCCCGAACACTTGCCAAGGCAGGACAATCCGGGCTTGAGAGGAAACTGGTCCCTGTAGGAACCGGGCTCATGAAAGCGACCGGATGGCCAACAAGCAGCTCGACATCGAGCAGGCGTCAGCGGCGTCGCCGGAGGTGTCGGAAGACGACGTCCGGCGGTGGCTCGCAGCGCTGCGCCGGCCCGACAAGCTAGCGTCGGAGCCCGGGCTCGAGGTCTTGTTGCGAGCACACGGCAAGCTCCCCGGTTCCCCCTCCCCGCTTGCCGTCGGTCACGCCGCTGCGGAGTTACTTGCCGGCGCGATAGAGAAGCTCCGGCCTACCCATGGGGCTAAGCCCCAGGAGGAGTTGCCCTACCGGGCCCTCCATATGTGCTTTGTCGAGGGGACAAAGGTGTTCCAGGCGGCGGCCCGCCTCGGCGTCTCCGAACGTCACCTCACACGTGAACGAACGCGGGCGGTTCGCCTACTCATTGCCGAATTGAAGGCCGTTACCAAGTCTCCTCGTCCATACCTGCCCGAACCCATCCCCGCCATCAGGAGCTTCCTCCCCCGCGACGCTGAGATGCGCAAGCTCAAGAGCGCGCTAGAGGAGGATTCGTTGGTAATCGTGCATGGGGCCCCAGGGTGCGGCAAGACATCACTGGTGGCCGAGCTGGCATCTGAGGCCTCAAGGGCCATGCCAGTCTTCTGGTATCGCTTCCGTTCGGAGGTAAACACCACGCTCTCCGCCGTCCTATTCGAGCTCGGCGACCATCTCCACAGTTCGTCACTGCCTGAGCTCGCTGATTACCTACAGAGATCGCTTCCCGACATCGATGTTGCGCTGGCGACACGGCTGGCCGTCAGGAGCCTCGGCGACGTCCGGCGCCTCCTGGTTTT